>CAYNMO010000011.1:0-5546 GCA_964398155.1 uncultured Actinomycetota bacterium
AATTTTCAAAAGTCAGAAAAGAAGTTTCAATTTCATACGGTGTTGTTAAAATTGAAATAAAAAATGATAAAAATATTGATCAGTATCTTAAAATAGCTGACGATCTTATGTTTGAATATAAAAAAGAGTTTAAGAAAAATCATCTTTAAAACATTATTCCTGGCAGATTTTTCCGGGATTAAGGATATTTTTTGGGTCAAAGGCAAGTTTTATCTGAAGCATAAGCTCCATGTATTCCTGTCCGTACTGATCTGAGATAAACTCCTTTTTTGCAAATCCAATTCCATGTTCGCCAGAAACAAGTCCCCCAAGCTCAATTGATTTTTTGTACATTTTTTCAAATACTGCCGCCAGTTTTACTTTCCATGTTTCTTCTTCAAGATCATCTCTTAAAATATATACATGAAGATTTCCATCTCCTGCATGTCCGAAACTTCTGATTCTTATTTCATGTTCCTTCTGAAGACTGTCGGTATATTTTATGAATTCGGCAACTTTGTTTCTTGGGACTACCACATCGCACTCATCCATCTCAGTTGTTGATGCTTTTACGGCTTCGAGAAACGCTTTTCTTGCAGACCATACTGCCTCTTTTCTCTCATCAGTGTCTGTAATGTAAACATCAAAAGCGCCTTCAGAAATGCAAATTTCTGCAACAGTTTCATAATCTCTTTCAATTTCTTCTTTGGTGTTTCCATCAAAAGTTAAGAGCAGGTATGCATCTGCACTGTTGTCGGGAAATTTTTTACCAAGGAACTGTTCAGCAGCAATTATTACTTCTCTCTGCATAAATTCTATTGCTGTTGGAATTTTTTTTGCCTTTATAATTTTAGGGACTGTACTTATGGCTCTGTCAAGATCAGGAAAAGGTATAAGAAGGCTTATGGTTTTTTTTGGAAGCGGCAGAAGTTTTAAAATTGCTTTTGTGATTATTGCCAGAGTCCCCTCGGATCCACAGACAAGATCAAGTATGCTATAGCCCGAGCTGTTTTTTACGACTTTACCTCCGACATTTATTATTGTACCGCTGGGCAGGACAAGCTCAAGACCCATTACATAGTCTCTGGTCACCCCGTATTTAACTGCTCTCATGCCTCCGGCATTCGTGTTTATATTTCCACCTATGGTTGCAGAAATTTCCCCTGGATCGGGAGGATAAAACAATTCAAAGTCTTCAACAAACTTTGCAATCTCCATTAGAAGAACACCCGGTTCAACCGTAAGGGTAAGGTTTTCATCATCCAGCTCAAGAATTTTATTCATTTTGGTCATGTTTAGCATTATACCGCCATGAAGAGGGACAGAGCTTCCGACAAGTCCGGTTCCTGAGCCACGAGCCACAACAGGAATATCATTATCGCCGGCATATTTCATAATTGCTGAAACTTCCTGAGCCGTAAGGACTTCAACTAAAACTTCAGGGTAAGCCCTGACTGTGTTAAGTTCATCGTGACAGTAATCTTCGCTTATACTACTGCCTGAAATAACTCTCTGGCTGCCAAGAAGAACAGTCAGAAAATTTAAATCTTTTTCATCTATTTTTTTATAAACCTTATTACAAAGACAGCTTTCAAACATTTATTCCCCCTGTTAATTAATCTTCAATCATTAACTCAGCTTTTGTAAAGTTAATTAGTTCATAGATGATGGTGCGCTGTATTTTGGAATTTCTCCACTCAGCCCTTTGATCAGTTTGATGTTTTTAATGAGCCTCGGTACAATCTCATAAATATCTCCGATGAGCGCATAATGTGCAACACTGAAAATAGCGGCTTTAGGGTCCTTGTTGATCGCAAAAATAAAGTCAGCGCTCTGCATTCCTGCTGTAAACTGTACGGCACCTGAAATTCCCAAAGTTATTATTAGTTTTGGCTTTACTGTTCTTCCACTAAGCCCTATCTGCTTTTTTGCATCTATCCATCCTGCTTCGACCATTGGCCTGGTTCCTGCAAAATTACCTCCAAGTACTTCCGCCAGTTCATATGCAAGAGCCATATCTTTTTTGGTTTTAATTCCTCTTCCTGCAACAACTATAATCTCTGATTCTGAAATGTTCTCCTCATGTGCTTTCTTTGTAACTTTTAGAACTTCCACGTCTGAATCAAGTTTTGCAGTATCCATACTGCACACAACAATTTCACCGGAAGGCTTTGCTGTCTTTTTGGGTGCCGTCATAATTTTATATCTTACTGTTGCTATCTGGGGTCTTGAATTTGGAGTAATAATCTGAGCCATTATATTTCCCCCAAATGCCGGCCTTATCTGAATCAGATCAGAATTATCTTTAATGTCCAGCTTTGTGCAGTCGGCGGTAAGTCCAGTTCTAAATCTTGCGGCAATCCTTGGGGCAAGAGATCGGCCTATAGTTGTCGCTCCAATCAGAATACTTGAAGGTTTTACAATATTAATGAAATCTTCAAAAGCAGCTGTATATGGCTCAATTCTGAAATGTTCGAGCTCTTTGTAGTCATAAATAAATACTTTGTCGACTCCGTAGAAAAGAAGGTCCTCTGCACTTTCAAATATCTGATATCCAAGGAAAACACAATAAACCGGATAGCTGACTTTGGCAGCAAGGTCCTTTGCTTTTCCAATAAGCTCATAAGTTACTGGATGAATTTTACCTTCCCAGTGATCAACATAAACAGCTATTCCGCTGTAAGCCATTTTATCAACTTTAGGAGCCTGCTCTTCGACATATTCTATTACGCCATTAGGGCCTTTTTTAACACAAATCCTGCACATTTTGCAGCCTGCATCAATGTCAAGATTTCCATCTCTGTATTCTATTGAGCCAAAGGGGCATAGCTTAATAAGTTTTTCTGCTATTTCTGAATTAACCAGATTCTGGTGGATTAATAGTTTTCCCATAAAACAAGCACCTCAAATATCATATAAACTTTAATTCTTTAAGTTTGTCGGATAATCTGTCAGCGAGTTCTTCGCCCGAACCTTCCCATGTCTCCTTGTCCACATTATCATCCGGTGGAAATATTCTCTCAACCTGAGTGGGGGAGCCGCTTAAACCATATCTTTTCTCATCTTTGTCTTCCATGTCATTTAAGCCTATTATTCTTATTTCCCTGTCTTTTGTTTCTGTCTTTTTTTTAAAAGAGGGAAGTCTTGGCGCAAAAATATCTTTTTCAACTGAGAGAAGACATGGATAAGTTACCTTAACCAATTCAATGGTGTCTGGCATATCCATTTCAACAGTTACGCTTTTATTTGTGACTTCAATTATTTTAAGGACGTTTGATATGTGAGGTATTTCAAGATATTCTGCAATTTCAGGGCCAACCTGGGCGGTATCACCATCAGTTGTCTGTTTTCCTGTGAGTATCATGTCAAATTCTCCCATCTTTCTTATTCCCTGGGATAATGCATAGGAAGTAGCCAGCACGTCAGCACCTGCAAACTTTCTGTCTGAAACCAGAAGTCCTTCATCGGCGCCGAGCATAAATGCTTCCCTAATCACATCCAGTGCCTGTTTCGGTCCCATGCTTATAACTTTGACATGGCCGCCATGCTTTTCCCTTAATCTTACGGCAGTTTCAAGTGCGTACAAGTCATAAGGGTTCATTTTTGTATCAATGCCGTCTCTCATGAGAACTCCAGTTACAGGATCAACCTGTACTTTAGAAGTTCCTGGGACCTGTTTGATGCATACAATTATTTCCATTATGATTATGAACTTAAAATAAAAAATTATTATAATATTATGGAATTATCATGTTTTATTGATATTAATTCAAAATCACAATTTATTCCACTCAAGCGACATTATATTAAACTATAAATGCCTTAAAATAACAAATTTTTAATAGAAGTTAAAAATTTAAAGCAATAAAGGTCTTTCAGAGTAAAAAACAGCCCCACCTTTTAAAGGTGAGGCTGTATGGATTTAAAAAAATTATTTTTTAACCTTTTCTTACTTAAACATTCATGTAATGTGTCTCATGCTTTTCCCAGTATCTTGAGTGATGGACAATTTTTCTCCACAATTTTTTTATTATATTAAACAGGATTCTAAAAAGCTGATAAAAAACTGCTCCCTTACCCGGAAGGTATAAGTGCATTCCTTCGATTCTGTTATCAAGCCAGTTTACTATGGCAGATTTACTTGTAAGCCTGTTGTCCATTGGTTTCTGAAATTTGCTTAATGGCTCTATTTTATCAAGGCTGTCGACTCCTTCATATATTTCGATCCAGACGCAGTATTTTTTAATATTTACCTCGCACATTCCGTTGGAAGCACCACCGCAGGCGCCATTTCTCATCTGTTTGGGGCATCTCATTGGGCACACAAACCCTGTAGTGCTGAGAATACACTGCCCACAGGAACGACAGTCAAATCCAACTTTTTTTATTGCTTCTTCAATGAAAAACAAGGGCTTGTAGAAACATGCCATATGCAAGCCTTTTTTTGGTTTGGGGATAAATTCTTTATCTTCTAAAATTATTGCCATGATTTTTCTCCTGCAAAAACTGTTTTTTTGGGATAATGTTAATAATTTCCGATAGCATTGCAAGAAAATATAGCAATTTATAAAATTACTGTCAATAAAAAAAAGATTTTTACCGTTACCAGAAGTTAAATTAGTCTTATTATTGAAATAAATTATTGTCAGTAGTGTAAAAAAAAATCAGATAAAAAAATTCTTTAATAGCAGAGGCAAAAATCAAAGGCGCGCAAAAGGTCAAAATTGTTATTATCATACAAGAACATTAATAATTTTTTTGGTGTCCGGGTAATGAGAGGCAGCTAATTTATTAAATGAACTCAGATAAAAAACTTACTTATAGAAGGTTTTCATCTTCTATGAAATCAGTATTGACTATTCCTGTGCGGAATCTTTCATTTGCAAGTATTTTTAAATGGAATGGAATAGTAGTTTTTATTCCTTCTATTTTAAATTCACTTAATGCTCTATGCGCTCGGCTCAGGGCTTCCTCTCTGTCAGAGCCCCAGACTATAAGTTTGCCGATAAGTGAGTCGTAGTAAGGCAAAATTACAGTTCCTGCAGAAATAAAAGAATCAAATCTTATTCCTGGTCCGCCCGGTATAATACAGGAAGTTATTTTTCCAGGAGAGGGCGAGAAGTTATTTTCTGAGTCTTCGGCATTGATTCGAAACTCTATTGCATGACCGAAAGCAGACTCCCTGCTATTTTTAATCCTTAAGTTAAAGTTTTTAATCAGGTCCGAAATATTTCCCCCGGCAGAGACTCTTATCTGTTCTTTTATAAGATCTACGCCTGTAACCATTTCAGTTACAGGATGTTCAACCTGAATACGGGTGTTAATTTCTATAAAATAAAAATTTTCATTGCTGTCAACTAAAAATTCAAAAGTACCTACATTTTTATAGTCAAGTGCTTTTGCAGCCCTTATAGCTGTTTTCTCCATAAGCTCAGCAGTTTTTCCTGAAAGATTTACAACCGGAGCTTCTTCAATCAGTTTCTGATGTCTTCTCTGTATTGAACACTCCCTTGATCCCAGAGCAAGAATGTTGCCATAGTTATCTCCAATTATCTGAAATTCTATAT
>CAYNMO010000011.1:5556-17999 GCA_964398155.1 uncultured Actinomycetota bacterium
TGGCTTTTTTATAAATTTCTCGATATATAAATCGTCTTTTCCAAAAGCATTTTTAGATTCAGCTTTGGCTACAGGATAAAGTGTTTTTAATTCATCTTCATTTTGTGCCATTCTCATACCGCGGCCACCACCACCAAAGGCTGCCTTTATTATTACAGGGAAACCTATTTTACGGGCAAATGATAAAGCTTCGTCGACTGAATCTACATTTTTAACTGACCCAGGAATTACAGGAATATTATTTTTTCTCATGATTTCAATGGCTTTTGATTTATTTCCGGCAAGATCAATTAACTGCGGTGGGGGGCCTATAAAGACAATGTCATTTAATTTTACCTGTTCAACAAAAAAATGATTTTCGGCCAGAAAACCGTATCCGGGATGGATTCCATCACAACCTGTTACTGTGGCAGCAGATATAATATTAGCAATATTTAAATAACTTTTTGCTGCAGGGGGAGGTCCAATGCATATTTTTTTGTCAGCCAGTGCTACATGAAGAGACTGGGCATCAGCAGTTGAGTATACTGCCACGCTTTCGACTCCCAGCTCTTTGCAGGCCCTAATAATTCTGACTGCAATTTCACCTCTGTTTGCTATTAATATTCTTTTAAACATATTTTTTAACTATTGGTTGTTTTTATGGTCATTATCGTCTGATCGAATTCAACGGGTTCTTCATTTGACACAAAAACTTTTATAATTGTACCTTCGTAGTCAGAATTAATTTTATTCATAAGTTTCATTGCCTCTATAATACATAATGGGTCACCTTTTTTTATAGTGCTGCCCTCAACCGCAAATGGCGGTTCTCCAGGTGAAGGAGATGAATAAAAAGTGCCGACAATAGGTGATTTTATTTCAATTAATCCTTCGTCCCTTATTAAATCCTTATTTTCTTCATGAGAAGGTTTTTTAGAATTTCCTGATTCTTCACTAATGGAAGTTTCTCTATAACCGGAAGATTGTTCTGCCAGTGCAAGCATGTCTTTTAATCTGCCAAGATCAAGACTGCCGGTGTTTTGCATTCCCGCCATTGGTCCCTTCTTATTTAATGTTACCCTTACATCACCGGATTCTATCTTTATTTCCTCAAGATTGCTGTTTTCAAGCAGATCCATTATTTCCTTTATTTTCTTTGTATCCAGATCTTTAAAATTATTCATATCCTCTTCCTTAAATGCCAAATTTGCGTTTTTTTCATTTAAATCTTCATTTGTTTTTACTTTTTCGAGTACTTTAGCAGCATCCCGAGCAGAAATATCCCGTCCGGGATCATTTTTAATTCCATTTATCGGATTAGATTTAATATTCTTTTTTTTGGTTAAAAACTTGACGGTTCTGTCAGGAAAAAAACAGTAACTTAAAATATCTTCTTCAGATTGCGACAATTTTTTAATATCATTTTTACAGCTTTCAAACAATTCACCATTTATTTCTCTGGCTTTATTATCAAACTTTTCAATATTACCAGTCAGACTTAAAATACTGCTGTCTATTTCCTCCGGTAATTTACCGAAGCCTCCGCTCAAAAGAAGCTGCATTTCATCACTTATTATCTCCCATCTGCTATTACTGATGAGAGTATTAAGAATAGCCTGACCACCGATAATCTGTCCTATCGGAGTAGAGAGTGAAGGATTGCCGACTTCCTTTTTTATTTTTAAAATTTCTTCAAAAACAATGTCAAATTTTTCTGTTTCACCCAGTTCACTTAACTGATTTTCCAGCATAAGGATAAGCCACCCTGGAAGGAGGTTCTTGTTTGCATGGTTAAAGATTATGCTTGAAAACCTTGTATTTTGATCAAGACCAGGATAAATATTTTTTTTAATCAGTTCATAGAGTGAATCTATCTTTTCATTGTCAATGCTATGGCTAATGTCACCTTCTTTTAAGCTTAGCATTATTGGGAAAACAGAAGGAACAAAGTTATCATAATAAGTTGCCGGTATAAAACTTAAATCTATTCCTGCGCAGCTGCCCGAAACAGCTTTAAAATAATTTAAAATCTGCAGGCCCTTAAGGTTCTGTGTACTCAAATAAATATCAATCCCATTTATTTGAGACATTGCGCCAAAAAGCTCACCGGCTTTTTGCGGTACAAGCATTGACTCTGCATCTTTAATGCACACACTGTGACAGCCGAGTGTTTTTAAGCTCAAAACAAATTCTCTGTAGTACTCTTCATTTTTATTACTGTCATAAATAATTGTGCCTTGGCACTTTGCATTAATGCTTAAAATGGTCTCAATGGCAAACTTCATATTCTCAATATCATTTAAAGCATCATAGACTCTAAACACTGATATGCCGTAGCGGGACGCCAGTCTGATAAATCTTTTAATAATGTCATTAGGGTAATAATCAAAACTAACCAGGTTTTTTGCACCTATTAATGCCTGCAAAGGAGTTTTAATAACAAATTCTTTAATAAAAGAAAGTATTTCCCATGGAGATTTATTAAAATTATTTGACAGCATTTTTTCAAAACATGATCCGCCCCAGACTTCCAGACTCTCAAAACCAACTTCATCAATCGTTTTAAATATTTCTTCAAGATTTTTTATATTGACACTCTCAGCATTAGAGGCTTTGAATATATCTTTAATGGTTGTGTCGATAATATTTATTTTTTTCATTTTAAAAATTAATTATGAATTTTTATTATAAGATTCTGTATCTGAAATGCTTTATAAGCTTTTTACCTGCCAGGCGATAGTTTTTTATAAAAGTTGCGCAGACTGCTGCTGGATTTAACCAGTACTGCTGCGTCCATTATTATAAACAGTTTTATGAACTCAATTAAAATAAATGGCTTTACTGCCAGATTAAAAGTTGCAATTAATAGTGAAGAAACCCCGATATTTCCATAAATACCCGCAGCATAGCTTAAAAGGTGAACAAATCCGGTCATATAAATAATAGTCAGCCCGGCAATAAAAGAAAGAAGGCATAAATATATTTTATTTTTTACGACACCGCCAAAATTTTCGAATATATATCCGGTTGCAAATGCTGCAAAAATAAATCCCAGAATATATCCTCCGGTAGGACCAAGAAGAGAAAATACTCCACTCTTAAAGCCTGCAAAAACCGGCAGACCCATCATTCCAAGTAATATATATTCTATCTGAGACAGTATGGCAAATCTGCCTCCAAGAAAAAGTCCGGAGAGAAGAACGGTAATTGTCTGAAGAGTTATCGGTACCGGAGTCCCAGGCAGGTAAATGAAAATATTGGCAGAGAGTACCATTGCAGCAGCAAATATAATCGAAAATGCCAGCTTTGCCAAAAAAATATTTTTAAAGCCGCCCTCAATCCGGCTTTTTATTTTAAGTTCCAATGAGTTTTGTGCGCTATTATACATAAATATCTTCCTGTTGCCCAATTTTAATAATAATTTGTAATGATACAGCCACTATCAGTGTCAGCTTTTAAATTCAACCTTAAAACTAAATCTTTCTCCTTAAGCCGCATTGCATTGATTGCATACAATAAAAACAATTCATTAACTGCTCACTATATTCAAATACAAAGAATAAATCTTAAGCTCAAATTCGGCTGGTCTGTCTGTTCGCAGTTAATATGATTTATTCCTGAGTTGCTTAAAAAGACGATTTTGTTTATTTTAAGTTTCATGTAAAACTTTTTAAGGGAAGTTGATATCAGATAGAAACAGTTCCGTCAATTTTTAAAAGTATGTTTTTAAAATCTCCGGTTTTAATATAATTTTCATAATTTATTTCAAAATGTTCAATAATACATGCAAGCAGTTTTTCCCTGTCAACTTCATTATTGGTAATTTCTTTAAGCGAAGCCGCGGCGGTATCCCCAAAAATATTTCCTGTACCGGTTTTACTAAAATCATTATTGGCATTAATACCGACGCCTATGTTAAGAAATGAATATGTCAGACTGTTGCTTAACTCAGATAAAATACCGCATATTTTTTTATCTTCAAAATAAATATCATTTGGCCACTTTATTTTCAAATTTAAACCAAACAATGCTCTGGCTGCTTCGTGTACTGAAACTGCCATGATAATGTTTATTTTTTCAACTTCTGCTGCTCTTATTTTTAAAATTAAAATCAAGGTAAACCAGAGACCTCCAGAGGGTGAAAACCACTTTTTATAATTTCTGCCTCTTCCGCTGCTCTGAATCTCAGAAATAATAACTGTGCCGTTAAGCTTTTTAAAAAAAGCGTCATCTTTTTTTAATTTTAAAGCTCTTTTCTCAAGAAGATCTGCATGATCGTTTGTTGAGTTCATTATTTTAAAACCGAATATTTTTTTCCCCAGAGTAGTGGATTTGGAAAAATCATAAAATTTCTGTCTGTTAAAAGTTGTCATAAAATATATTTTTTGCGTATTTTATAAATAAATCAGTTTATTTTAACTTGTCATCTATATTTTAATTTTTATTTTTTGTTTTTGAAATGATATAACCTAAAAAACAACATATAATTTTCACCTTTGAAACTATAAATATATACCGTCGTCAAAAAGACAGTCAGGTTAAAAGCTATCCTCCTGGCATAATAAAATAAAGAGGGCAATAAAAGTGAAATAAATTTATTAACATTAAATAATATATCAGCGTCACAAGAGTAAGGTACAAGCACAGCCATGATAGCAGACAGTAAGTGCGAGACAGATTCAGCCAGAAAAATAGTAAGCTAAACGAAGGTTATTTGTAAAACCATTCAGGAGCAGCGGCAGTCTGGAGCAAAAACAGCAGGGTTGACAGAAAAGAATAATATAAAGAAGTTAATGAAAGAGAAATAAATTTGAATATATTAAATAGAGAAGAAATTAAAAAGATTATTCCGCACAGGGATCCTTTTCTGTTTGTTGATGAAATCACGGATTATATTCCGGGAGAATTCGCAAAAGGGTTAAAGCATGTCAGTGAAGATGAATATTATTTCAAAGGTCATTTTCCCGGCAATCCAATAATGCCAGGGGTAATTATCGTTGAGACGCTGGCACAGGTCGGGGCAATAATGATGCTTACCCTTGAAAAATTTAAAGGCAAATTAGTTCTTTTTGCCGGAATTGACAGAGTAAGGTTTAAAAAAGTGGTAAAACCAGGTGATACTCTTGGCCTGGAGGTAAAAGTAACAAATGTCAGGCTTAATGTTGGAAAAGGTATCGGTACAGCTACAGTGAACGGCGAGGTCGTCTGTATAGCAGAGCTATTATTTTCAATAGTTTAATATAATTATTTTTAGTCAGATAAAAATGGACAATATGGATAAAAATAAAAGAAAAACAGTTTTAATGTTTCCGGGACAGGGTTCCCAGTATGCTGGTATGGGGATGGAGTATCTTGATTTATTAAATAAAACCAATAATTATTTTGAAGCTGCATCAGAATTACTGAAGGAGGATTTGATTGAAATTATTTCCGGTGGTAACGAGCGCAGTCAAAAACTTGAAAATACTTTTTACAGCCAGGTTTCTATTTTTACATTAAGTGCAGCCATAAGCGATTATCTGTCAAAGGAAAAATATATTGACGGTGCATGTGTTTTCGCGGTTGCAGGACATAGCCTGGGTGATTACGCAGCACTTTATACCAGTGGATTTTTTGACTTTAAGAAGGGCCTTGATATTGTGGCGTGCAGGGGGCAGCTGATGAGTGAAGCTAATGATAAAATGGATGGAATGATGGCAGCAGTTCTTGGGACAGATTACCAGACATTAAAAAATTTGCTGGATCATTATAGGACCGAATTTAAAGGAGATGTATATCCTGCCAATTATAATGATTACAGTCAGATAGTAATAAGCGGCAAACGAAAAGATATGGAAAAAGCCATTGAGTTTTTAAAAGAAAAAGGGGTAAGAAAGATATTGCCCTTAAAAGTCAAAATAGCATCCCACACGCCTCTGATGAAAGAAGTATCTGAAAAATTGGGAGAATATTTGTCCAATATAACCTTTAATGAACCTGGTATTGATTTTTATTCCTCAACATCCATGATTTATACTAAAAAGGAAGAAGTCAGATCTGTTATGGAACAGCAGCTGCTAATACCAATAAACTGGGTCGGCAGTATTGAATATTTTTTAAGTAATGAAGTAAATACTTTTATCGAAATTGGCCCAGGAAAAGTTCTTTCGGGACTAGTCAAAAGAATTGCTGATAAAAACAGTAAAGATGTATTGATTTTTAACACAGACAAACTTGCAGATTTAAACAATCTAAAGGAAAGTCTTATTTAGTTCCTGATGGACAATTATTTAAAAATGGTCTGAGGAAAAATATTTTAAGCCAGGTTTAAACAAATAATTTACTAAAAACTGAGTTAATAGCAGAAAACTAATTAAATTTTATAATAGTTATTTTTAGAATGGTTGGGGAAATATGAAATTAAACGGGAAAGTATGTATTATTACGGGAGGCGGCCGGGGTATTGGCAAAGAGATATGCAGTTATTTTTTAAAAGAAGGAGCAGTTGTCTGTATTTTTGATTTAAATGAAGCTGAGGCTCTAAAAACTATCGACCAATTTGACAAACAGTATGGGAATGCCAGAGCTGCTTTTTATCTCGTGGATGTAACCAGCGCTCAGTCAGTTGAAAATGCAGTTGGAGAAATTATAAAAAAATTTGAAAGAATTGATATTCTTGTCAATAATGCTGGCATTACAAGCGATAATCTTGTTTTGAGGATGGACATTGATGAGTGGAAAAAAGTAATAGATATAAATCTTACCGGAACATTTATCTGCTCCAAATATGTATCACGATATATGTTAAAGCAAAAAAGTGGAAGAATAATTAATATGTCTTCAGTTATAGGAATAAAAGGGAATGCCGGTCAAAGCAACTACTCTGCATCAAAAGCCGGAGTTATAGGCCTTACCAAATCGATGGCAAGAGAATTTGCCAGCCGAAATATTAACGTAAATGCGATTGCTCCGGGTTATATTGAGACGGAAATGACTAAAAAAATTGATGAAAAGTATAAGGAAAAAATAATAGCGTTAATACCAAGTGGTAAACTTGGAACAGTAGAAGATGTAGCTAAAACGGCACTTTTCCTTGCATCTGATGATTCAGATTATATTACAGGAGCAGTTATAAATCTTGACGGAGGGATGGGAATATAATGGAAAGTACTATAACGGGAAGTAAAAGGGTGGTAATAACCGGATTAGGGACAGTAAACAGCCTTGGGCTTAATATAGAACAGTTCTGGAATAGTATGCTTGAGAGCAAATCAGGAATTTCCCTTGTTGAAGGTTTTGACACACAGAAAATTAATTCAAGAATAGCAGGCCAGATTAAAAATTTTAATCCACAGGATTTTTTTATAAATATCAAAGAGGCAAAGAGAATGGACAGGTTTGCCCAGCTAGGCGTTGCAGCCGCTTTAATGGCAATAGAAGACAGCAAATTAAAGATAAATGAAAACAACTGCAATGATATAGGAGTGTATATCGGAAGCGGTGTCGGTGGAATTGGAACTATTGAAGAGCAGAACCAGAGGCTTCTTGAAAAAGGAGCAGACCGGGTCAGCCCATTTCTTGTTCCTATGATGATATGCAATATGGCAGCAGCCCAGGTTTCCATAATAACAGGAGCAAAGGGTCCTGTCAGCGCAACAACAACAGCATGTGCGGCAGGCACAAATGCAATAGGAGATGCCTTCGAAATAATAAAGAGGGGAGCAGCCGATGTAATGATTGCAGGCGGAGCTGAAGCAGCAATTACTCCTCTTGGAATGGCAGGCTTTGCAAACATGCATGCAATGTCAACGAGAAACGATGATCCTCAAGGTGCATCAAGGCCTTTTGAAAGAGACAGAGATGGTTTTGTAATGGGCGAAGGGGCCGGTATTTTGATTTTGGAAGAACTGGGTCATGCAATTAAAAGAGACGCACATATTTATGCAGAGATAACAGGATACGGTCTTTCCGGAGAAGCTTTTCATATCACTGCTCTCGAGGAATCAGGTGTAAATGTTGTAAGATGCATTGAGAACTGCCTGAGGGAATCGCAGACCGAAAAGGAAGAGGTTGACTACATAAATGCACACGGAACTTCCACCCCGCTAAATGATTTTGTGGAAACCAATGCCATAAAAAAATGTTTCGGAGACCATGCTTATAAATTAAATGTGAGCTCGACCAAATCAATGCACGGCCACTGTCTTGGAGCTGCCGGCGGCGTAGAATCAGTTGCTACTATTCTTGCTATTAAAAACGGCATAATTCCTCCGACAATTAATTATTTTAATCCTGATGTAAATTGTGATCTGAATTATACTCCCAATACTCCTGTCAGGAGAAAAATAAAGGTTGCGCTAAAGAACTCAATGGGTTTTGGCGGACATAATGTAACCCTTGCTTTTAAAAGTTTTGAAGATTAAGAAATGTTTATAAAAATTTTATCATTATTATATTAATTTTGTGGCAAATAACAGTATTATGGCAGATTTTAAATGTGAATCATGCAGCAAGTTAGTTGATATGGACGTTTTTTTAAGGGATTTTAAAGTATGCCCTTATTGCCGCCATCATTATCTTCTGGGTTCTGCTGCAAGGATAAGACTTCTTGCGGATGAAGGATCATTTATGGAAATATGCCGGGATACAGGGTCCGTTGATTTTTTAAATTTTGTTGATACTAAATCCTATAAAGAAAGGATAGTGGAATCAGAAAAAAAGTCAGGCATTAAAGAAGCAATTATTACAGGCAGCGCAGAAATTGGCGGATACGGGGCAGCTCTTGGCGTTCTGGATTTTAGTTATATGGGTGGCAGCATGGGAAGTGTTGTAGGAGAAAAAATAAAACAGCTTTGCCTCCTTTCCATTGAAAAAAGAATACCACTTATACTTGTATGCGCTTCCGGCGGAGCCAGGATGCAGGAAGGAATTATATCGTTAATGCAGATGGCAAAAACAGTTTCAGCAGTCAATAAAGTAAAGGAAAGCATAATTCCATATATTTCCATAATTACAAACCCTACAACCGGAGGGGTGAGTGCAAGTTTTGCCACAACTGCTGATATCATTATCTCAGAGCCCGAAGCACTTTTTTGCTTTGCAGGACCAAGAGTTGTAAAGCAGACCATCAAAAAGGAACTTCCTCTGGATTTTGGACTTTCAGAGAGAAATCTTAAAAATGGACAAATTGACATGATAACAGACAGATTAGATTTAAAAAATATACTGATAAAGCTGCTTAAAATATTTTCATAAAGAGTTAACAGCAGTGATTGGGTAAAGTTTAGGTTCTCTAGAAGCAGGATTAAAGACAGTATTGGTTTTGCAGCAAGATGAGCAAAGAAAGCAACTTTTTTAGAAGGATAAGTTAAGAAGGTATCGGTTTTTGCGGGGACAATTAAAGACAGTATTGGTTTTGCTAAAAAGACCATTAAAACATTATAATTTTATAACAGTTTCTTAATATGGAAGACAAATCAAAAGATAAAGATCAGGCAATGGACGGGCTTCTTACTTCTCTGTCCAAAATAAGTCTTTTTAAAAAAATTAGTTTTCTCTCAAAGCTAAATTTTAAAAATGCTAAAGAAAATATAGTCACCAAAATTAAGGGGCTTAGAAGAGAAAACAGAATTGCTGACAGAGCATGGAAGATAGTTGAAATTTCAAGAAATGAAAACAGACCAAAAACAAAAGATTATATAAACAGCATTGTTGAGGATTTTATTGAGCTCTCAGGAGACAGGCTTTGTGCTGACGACAAGTCAATTACCGCCGGATTTGGCAGAATTAACGGGAAATCTGTTGCAGTTATCGGCCATAACAAAGGCAGGGATATTAAAGAAAGGGTTGCATATAACTTTGGAATGCCCAATCCTTCAGGATACAGAAAGAGTAAAAGAATTATGGAGCTTGCCGACAAGTTTAATTTTCCCATAATAACTTTTATTGATACTCCAGGAGCCAATCCCGCAATTGAAGCAGAAGACAACGGACAGGCAGGGGCTATTGCAAAAAACGTAGAGTTTATGTTTAAGCTAAAGGTCCCCTCAATTGTTATTTTGATAGGAGAGGGCGGAAGCGGTGGTGCCCTCGCTCTTGCTATCGGGAATTATATTATGATGCTTGAAAATTCAACTTATTCCGTAATTTCCCCTGAAGGATGCGCGGCTATATTATGGAAAGATCAGGGTGCATCCAAAAAAGCTGCAGCAATGTTAAAATTAACTGCTGCTGATCTGATAAATTTAAAAATAATAGACAAAATAATACACGAACCCAGGGGCGGCGCTCATAATGAACCTGAGCGAATGATAAAGATATTAAAAGAAAACATTACAGCCGCCCTGCTAAAATTTGAAAGTTTTAGCGGTGAAGAATTAAAGATACAAAGAGCCGATAAATTTGAGTCACTGGGATTTTTTGAAAAAATTGGTTAGAGTGAGTTTACCACGAAATTAACTTTAATAAGATAAATCATGCCCATAATTACCCATATTTGACAGGGTTTATGGGTTTTTTTATGTCCTAAATTTTTCAGAATTTTGTGATAGACCCACGCTGGTTGAGGCTAAAGTCTTTTAGTTGCCAACAAGAAGCAAAACCTTTTCTCCGGCAGAGATGTATGCACCAGGTGCGGGCAGCTGGCTTACAACAAGATTTTTTTGTATCTCAAAAGATGCAGGAACATTTAAAATATCATAAGAAATATTGAGACTTTGAAGAATACTCACAGCTTTTTCTGTGCTGGTCTGTGTGACATCAGGCATCTGTATCATTTCCTCAGTAGTTGAAATATAAATATTTACCAAATCCCCTTCACTAACCCTTGATCCTGCCTCAGGAAAAATCCTGATTACTTTACCTGGCATAAGCTGCAGATTGGGCTCTCTGCTGACTGAGACATGAAGACCCATAGTCTCTAACTCTGAAATAACATACAAATAGTCATAACCGGCTACATTTGGAATTGTTAAAATATTTTGCCCCAGGCTTACTTTTATGGTAACACTGGCATTTCTTTTTAGCTCTTTTCCAGCCAGAGGATCCTGAGAGATAACCGTTCCTGCCTCAAAAAATGCAGAGAATTCATCCGTACCCTCAGCGGTTGCAAGCCCTGCCTCAGTAATTATTTTTTTTGCTTCTTCAATATTTAAGCCGATAATATTAGGCGTTTTAATCATGCTGCTTGCCTCTGCACCTCTGCTGACAACAACCTGAACTGTGCTTCCTTTTTTAACCTTAAAACTCGGCTTTGGATCCTGACTTATAACATAACCATCCGGTACATCAGTGCTAAAAGAATCTGACTGCTGCTCAATAATGAGACCAGCTGTTTCTATAGCAGCTCTTGCATTGTCATAAAACATTTTTTCCACTACCGGGACGATTGTAATATTACCGGCGGCCCTAAGATTTGAATTATTTACTGCAAATAAAATAAAAAGAGTTAAAAAAACTGCAGCAAGAAAGTATGCTGCCGACAGATTAATAATAAAGCTTAAAACCGGAGCTTTTCTGTGTTTTTTAAGAGGTATATCTTCTATTTCCTCTTTTAAATTAGAATAATTTTTCCCGGTATGCTTTGGCTCTTTTTTAAAAAAAATTATTTTGTTTATTAGAGGCTTTTGCTCACTGTCGCTGCCTTTTTCCTGGGGTTTCTCAATCATAAGCGGCTTGTTATCTAAAAAATTTCGCAAATCAGACTTAAGCATAGTAACATTGGCATATCTGTTTTGAGGATTTTTCTGAAGGCAATGTAATATTATCCCTTCGATTTGCACCGGGATATCCTTTACCAGAACCGAGGGTTTTAATGGTTTTTCGTTAATATGTTTAAGGCTTATTTCAATCGAATTTTCCCCCCTGAACGGCAAATCGGCGGTAAGCATTTCATACATTACTATTCCAAGGGAATAAATATCTGTCGACCAGCTTAGTATTTTGCCCTGAGCCTGTTCAGGAGAAATATAATATGAAGTTCCAAGTATGTTTATTGTTTTGGTATTATCTTCAATTAAAGACTTTGCTATTCCAAAATCAGTAACTTTGACAGTGCCATCCGGAGAGACAATAATATTCTGAGGTTTTATGTCTCTATGGATAAGATCATTGCTGTGTGCAACTTCCAGCGCACTGCAGATCTGAATTGCATATTTTGCAGTAGTTGCGGGACTTAGTATGCCCTGTGCTTCTATAGTTTCTTCAAGACTCTGGCCTTCTGCATATTCCATGCATATAAAATAAGAATCCTCGTACTGGCCCCAGTCATATATTGCCACAATATTGGGATGGTTTAATCGGGCAAGAATCTGTGCCTCTTTTTTAAATCTTGCCACAAAATTTTTCTCATATGCATAAGTTTTTGCCAGAATTTTTATGGCAACTCTGCGATTTAATTTTATGTCCTGCGCAAGATAAACATCAGAAGTGCCACCACTTCCTATTTTAGAAATCAGCTTATATCTCTGCGCGATTATAGTTTC
>CAYNMO010000011.1:18009-23511 GCA_964398155.1 uncultured Actinomycetota bacterium
CCATTTTTAAAAACCATCACACCTTTATGATAATTACAGTTATATTATCCGCCCCGCCATTTTTATTAGCCTGTTCAATAAATTTTTTGGCAATAACTTCAGTACTCTTACCCTGGAATTTTTTAAGAGTATCTTTTATTGAGTTATCCTTTATCATTGAATTAAGACCATCTGAACAAATAAGAATAATATCATTTTCCTGCAGTTTGAATTTAAAGCAGTCAATACTGGATAGTTCACTTTCTCCCAAAACTCCTGTCAGGTAATTTCTCTGCGGGTGGCTGAAAGTATCTTCATAGGTAATGGCACCTTTTTTATATAACTCAAACACAAGAGTGTGGTCATCTGTTTGAAGCTCCAGTCTGTTTTCTCTAAAAAGATAGAGCCTGCTGTCTCCCACGTGGACAACAAAGGCGTTTGAATTAAAAATAAAAATCCCAGTCAGGGTAGTTCCCATACCCCTGTAGTCATTATTTTTTGCTCCAAGCTCACAAATCTTTTCGTTTGCGTAGCTTGCAGAATCCATAAGAATTTGCGGTATGCTATCTTCTATTTTTCTGATTTTCTTCTCGTAAGTCTTTGCTGATTTGGGAATAATAAAATTTTTATTATTGAATTTTTTTTTAAAATGGGAAATAAAACTATCTATCGCTGTCTTGCTGGCAATTTCTCCTGCTTTATGTCCTCCCATGCCGTCAGCTACAATAAATAAATTATTTTGCTCATCGGCAATAAAACAGTCCTCATTATTGTGTCTGTTCCTGCCTAAATCGCTTAATGCATAATATTCCATCTGCTTATTATAAATGAATATTTTGGTTAATAAAAATAAATTAGTTTTTAGGTATAAAAATAATCAAGAAATAACAAAATAGTAAAAGAGAAAATAACTAAAGCGATAAATATGACGGCTGACAAGACATTAACAATACTAGTATTTTACCAGTAAATTCATGTATTTTTATGGAGTTACTTATTTACAAAAGAAACTATATAATGTAAACATTGCAATAATGTCTTATCAATAAAAGGGGGAATAAATGAGTAATAAAGATACGCAATTAGCGAAACCCATCAAGATCGGCAAGAGGACTGCAACAAACAGATTTGTAATTCAGCCTATGGAATGTGCTGACTCAACTCCGGGTGGAGGATTTTCCGAAAGAGCAATAGAGCGATATAAAAATCTATATGAAGGTGACGCCGGAGTTATTGTATTTGAATCAATAACCATGCAGCTTGAAAGCAGGGCAAGAGACAATCAGATAAGCCTTCTTCCAGGAAATCCGGAAAATATCAAAGAGTGGGCAAAATTTATAAAGGATATGAAAAAAATTAACCCCAAACCTCTTTTGATAGTTCAGTTAAACAGCTCCGGAGAAGTATCAAGCGACACCTTTTCAAAACGAGTATGTGTAAAACCTTTACATGGTTTTGGCGGAGAATTAATAGATGCAGAGTATGTAGAAAAAACACTGGATTCTTTTGTTGAAGCATCCAGGATTTTACATGAGCTGGGTGCTGATGGAGTAGATCTTAAACTATGCCACGGATATATTGGCTCACAGATACTCAGGCCATATAATGACAGAGACTGGAAATACGGCGGATCATGGGAAAACAGAAGCAGATTTGCATTTGAAATGTATGAGAAAGTAAGAAAAGCCGTAAATGACCCCAATTTTGTTGTAGGCTCAAAAATTTCAATGTGGGAAGGTTTCCCAGGCGGACAGGGTTCTGCAGGTCCTGATACAGCAGTAATTGATTTAACAGAATCTATTGCACTGTGCAAAGGTATTGAAGAAAGAGGAGCAGATTTCATCCTTGAATCTACCGGAAATCCGTCAGTTACTCTGGAACTTCACATGCCCGAGAGAGGGAAGCCAGACGATGTATATATTCATTTTTCAATGGCTAAAACTATAAAAGATAATGTTAAGCCCGATATGGTAGTAATGGGCGGAGCATATTCCGTATTAAATAAAGGTAAAAATAACCTGCAGGCAGTCCAGCCGGAATGGAACTCTCTTTTCCACTGGGGCAACTACAATATAGAGCATGGTTATGCAGATATGGTTGCACTTGGAAGACAGTCACTTGCTGATCCAAAACTTCCTGCAAAGTATCTTGCTGATAAAGAAGATTCAATCGACTGGTGCACAGCGTGTGACAAATGCGTGGAATTGTTAATACATCAGGAAAATGTAGGCTGTACAACATATAACAGGCCATACACTGAGCTTATCCGAAAGGTGAGAGCTGAAAAAGGCAAAATAAAATTTAAGAGAACAGCAGCTGACGACTAATAAATTTATAGATTTTTTATAATTTAAAATCCTCCGACAGGGAGAAAACATTTTTGTTGAATTGTTTTTAAACTTAAGGAGGATTTTTTTATTTAAGAAATAAATTATTGGAGATCGTTAACCTGACTTAGGATCACACTATAAATAAATTAAAATATAAGATGTTTTAATTTATTGCTACTTATGCGGAACTATGGTTGCCTAATGGTTTTTTCAGGTCTGTTTAATCTGTACTTTTCATAATAAGTGATAAAAATAATAGATATTGTGGCAGTTACGGAAAAAATAAGTGCAAACAGTATCGAAAACGTAAGATTAAATGAGCCTATTTTTCTCGTTATAAGTGGAGAAGCTGCTATTCCAATGTAGGCTGATGCAAAAATCATGGAAGACAATACCCCTCTTCCTTTAACATATAAGGTGCTTCCGGACGATAAAAGAAGCGGATACATTGCAGAAAAGCCTAGTCCTACAAGGCTTATTGTCAAATAAATAAAAAATTTTGAATCTGAAAGTACAAAAAGGACAATAGAAATCAGAGCAAGAAAAGATAAAAAAATAAGTATGGTTCTTACTTTTATTTTTCCGACAAGAGAGCTTGCAATAAATCTGCCCAATATTACAAAAATCTGAAAAAATGTAACCCCCAAAGCTGCAGGCTGGATATCAAATCCTTTTGCAAGCCTGAGATATGTTGGTGACCAGGTCGAAAATACCATTTCCCCGACTACGTAAGTAGCGATAGTAAAGAGCGTTAAAAAATATATAAGGTTAACTTTCCTGTTTACAAATATTTCTTTAAAAGAAATTTTTTGGATGGTATTTGCTATTATTTTATTCTGGCCCCTGAGTGCAATGGTTATATATAATATTGCCACCACAACAACAGCTGCAGCTATTACGAGGTAGGTGTATCGCCAGCTTAAGTCATTTTTTTCAAAAGAAGAAGAAATTAATGGCGCAACCAGAGCCCCAAGAGGGAAAAAAGTTACCATCAGCGTTATGATTCTGTCTTTGTTTTTTACCTTGCAGGCAAGAATATTTTCTGTGGACTGCACATAGTTGATGCCTATAAAATATCCTTCTATAAAACTCAGAATATAGAATAATGCAAGCTGCTTTGAAAAAAACAGAATTATATTGACTATAAACATCATGATATAGCAAGTCAGTATAATATTAGAACGCTTGAATACTCTGTTGTAGAAAACTGAAGTCAGCTGCCCTAAAACTATCCCGGCAGGAAAAAAAGTAAAAATAAGGCTTATATTTCCAGGCGCAGTGTGTAAATCTTTTCCAATCTCTATTAAAGCAGGAGATATTGACAGGTATGAAATAGGAACAAGGAAAATAGCAAAAAAATTAGGTATCTGATGAAGATAATCTTTAAAAGAATCTCTTTTTTCCAATGCTTCCGCTTTTAGTTCAGGCAATTTTACCTCCCGTATATATTAATTCATTTTCTTGTGAGCAATTTACGCTAAAAGTCAGATTAAAAAAAATTAAGCTTAATTTAAATAAATAACTCACTAAAAAATCTGTATTCACTAAAACCAATTAAACCAGCATGCATAAATGTGGTTTTTAGCGGCAAGTGGATGCAGAAACTTTATTTACTCACTTTTTTAAAAATTTGTATCAAAAAACACACATTCATTTTATCTCAGGAAATGTTAACAACAAATAATAAAAATAAAAAGTACTTTATTTAAATTGCAAAAGTTTTAAGACAAATTTCTAAGGCTGAATTCTGCTCATTAAAAAATCAGTATCCTTGAAATGCCTTCAATTTTTTAGCACCTTTATTGTTGCCATAAGAATTATATTTTTTTAAGTGTCTCTGCCAGTTTTTCCCTTACTGATTTAAGCTCTTTATTTATGTTTTTATATTATTTCCAATTATTGTAATGGCACCTTCATTTGCCTGGCGGGGGATCTGGTTTAGGTTATTCTCTATTCTTTTAAGTTCAATCATAAAATCCCTGATTCCTGGGATAACTGTGATGTTTTTTTTAAAATACATTTTCTGATATAGGCGCATTGGTTGAGGTTGGTTTGTTGTGGTTTTGGTTGGAATTAGGGTGGGGATGATTTTAAAAAGATTTACATAGAATTTACATTACCTGCATTTATCTTTACATTCATCCTGTGTAATTATATGATTATTTATTAAATAATGATTTAAGTGTTTTTTTATAATTATTTAAATTTAGAAAAGCAGGAAAACTTAAATAATCAAACGGAAAGGCCCCTATGAAAAAGACGACAGCGCAATCAGTAAAAATCAGTAAAATAATGGCTGTTTTTGCAGTATTTTTGATTTCTTTTTTATTATTTCCCCTATTTACTACTACAAATATTAAGTCTTTATATGCAGACACATACGGTGGTTATACTTATACTGTTACAGATGGCAAAGCCACAATTACGGCTATTGCCTCTCCTGCTATTAACAGTGAAGGAGCTGTTGAGATACCAAAAATATTAGGTGGAGTTCCAGTCATAATAATTGGTGGCGGTAGTAACGCTTTGAACACTAGCATAAAAAGTGTTACTTTTGCTAAACCAAGTAATGTCACAAGTATCGCCGTCTCGGCTTTTGAGGGTTGCATAAACCTGGACAGCGTAATATTTGAATTATCAAGTTCACTCGCAACTATCGGCAGCAGTGCTTTTCAAAATTGTTCAAGTTTAACAAGTATTACCATACCAAATACAGTCACAAGTATCGCTGACTCGGCTTTTTTTGGTTGCACAAACCTGGATAGCGTAATATTTGAATCATCAAGTTCACTCGCAACTATCGGCAGCAGTGCTTTTGAGGATTGCAAAGACTTAACCGTTATAACCATACCAAGTGAGGTCACAATTATCAGCAGTTATGCTTTTTCCGGTTGCATTGCTCTTGCAACAGTTACTTTTAAAGGGACAACTGCACCGACCTTTGGATCAGGTAGTTTTTTAAATCTTAAATCAGGTGCAATTGCATATGTTCCGGCTGGCAGCATAGGGACAGGGAAATATGACCACAACGCATATCCGTTTATTATTAACTCTCCATTAACACTCACCGAATCAGCAGCAGATTCAACAGGTTCAGGTACCTCAAGACCTCTTACCCCTGATGAGTGGGTAAATCTTAATCTTGATATGGGGCAGTTGGTTAATCACCATGGGGCTACTTCTACAGGGTTTC
>CAYNMO010000012.1:0-23352 GCA_964398155.1 uncultured Actinomycetota bacterium
CCTGAGATAATTAAGAAAAATACATCACTAACAAACAAACATATTCCGTATAATAGTCTCTTTTTTTTCCTGGATAATTTCAGTAAAAATTTCATAAAAGTTTAACTATAATCTTTTAGCACTTTTTATAATAATTCCTTAGTAAGCGCAATATTAGAGCTTATATCTGGTAAGAATAAATTGTTGATTTCAAATATTATAAAAACTTTCGATAAAATTTTCATTTCGTTTAATAATTAAAATCAAACAAAAATGCTTTCATATTCTTTTACTACCTTATCCCATGAATAGTATTTCATGATTCTGCTTTTAGCCTTTTGGGATAAATCATCAAAATCAAAACTATGTAAAGCGCATTTCTCAATTTTTATAATAAGATTTTTTAATGACCCTGATGATCTTTCAAAGTATAAAACACTGCCTGCACAAACTTCTTCATTAAATGGAACTTTAAGAACTAAATTTATTTTTGTTAAAGCCAATGCTTCCAATAAAGATGGATTGGTGCCTCCTACTTCATGTCCGTGAATATAGGCAACGGCATTTTCTCTAATTACCTTTAATAAATTTTCACTATAAACAGTACCGGGAAATATTATTTTTTTATTTTTATCTAAATTTAGTTTTTTATTTAAATTTTTATAGTAATTATATTCGTAATTAATATTTGTAATTAAAATTAAATCTTTTTTACTTTTAGAACTAACATATTCGTTAATAATAAGTTCAATGTTATTTTCAGGTATAAATCTTCCTACATATAGATAATAATTATTTCTAACTATATTATTGTTTCGAAACCAATCAACTATTTCTTGATTTTCATACAATATTTCTGAGTTTTTTAATTCAGCCCCATAAGATACATAAATAGTCTTTGAATAGGCTTTATTAAAATTAAGAAATATATTTTTTTGAATTTCCCTTGAATCACAAATTATTAAATCGGCGAACCCAAAAGTCATTATTCTTGATATTTTCCAATAGAACTTGACTAATCTATTCCATTTTTTCCTACTAAATTCTAAGCCATCAGGATTTAAATATAATCTTACTTTATATTTTTTAATATTTCGTTTAAAAAAAATTAAAAATGGACCTATCCGGTAGGTTAATAAGTAAATTATCGTTCCATTTAATTTATTCTTTTTTATATAATTAAAGCACTCTTTTAATGAAATTAAATCATATATTATGGACCTAAAACTGCCTAATTTACTTATATTTATAATAAAACATCTTGCATTATTATACTCATAATCACTATTTGAATAAACTTTTGGGCATGAAATATGAAACTTAACATCACTTCTTTTCCAGTATTTTGTTAATTTGTCAACGAAAGTTTCAAAACCACCATATCTGGCGGGTATACCTTTTGAGCCTATTATAAATACATTTTGTTTCATAATTATTATAAGTATATTTTAATTTAGTGCCTTCCGATAAGCTTCAGCTGTTATTTCAGCTGCTTTTTCCCAATTAAAATTTTCTATTATACGTTCTCTTAAATTAGGATTTATAGAATTTTTATGTGCTTGCATAACAGCTTCCCTAATTGATTCCACCGATTCTGGATTACAATAATATGCAAAATCTTTAAAATATTCCCTAGTATCACCTTTATCGGATATTACTATATTACATCCCATCACTCCTGCTTCCAAAGATGAAAGACCTGTAGTTTCAAACCAGCTTGGCAAGGCGTGGGCTTTCGCTACTTTATAATACTGTGGTAATTTGTCATGATCGATATAATCCAAGAAAATGACATTACTGCCAGCTTCTTTTTTAACCATTTGATAATATTTTAAATTATTCGGCGATGGTTTTCCTACTAAGACCAGCCTCAGGGGTAGCCCTTTAACAGCCCTTACAAGATTTAATTGTGATTTTATACCTTCTATTCTGGCAATACAAAGTACACAATTCGAAAACTTAATTATTTCTTTGTCTATGTTAGTTTTTTCAAAATCAAATTTATTTACATCAACTGCATTCGGTACCACAACATAATCCATGGATTTTAAATCAAAATTTCTTTCAATTCTTTCCATTTCAGAATTTGAATTCGGAAGCAGCATGTCTGTCAAACATAAAACTTTTTTTTGGAGTTTTAAATATCCGTTTAACATTAAAGTAATGGTGCCTTTATGCAATTCTTTATTTTTTATTGCACGAGCCAATATTTTTAAATACTCTATTTGCCCTGTGGAAAGATTTTTAAAAATCAAATGCGCAAACCCATCTCTTCCTTTTTTATCATATTCAGTGTAGTCAATATAAATTGGGGAAAGTACTACTTTTTTATTATGCTTCTTTGCATTTCTTGCCTGTAGATATATTTCTTGAGGACGAATCAAATTAAATAGATGCACCAAATCATATCCATCAACATTGGGTTCCAGCTCCGTCGAGATATTAACTTCAATTCCTAATTTTTTTAGAGAGCCTTTTGTTTCTAATATTTGAATTGTATCTCCACCCGGAACACTAAATAAACTAATTCTGCTTTGCATTAGTACTTTCAGTATATGTCTCCTTTTTTAGTCTATTTTCTTTTAAACACCTTTTTAGTTGTGTTATCTTTCTACAATTTTTCCATAAAAATTTCTAATTTTTAAAACAATTTTTTTAGGCACTATTTCTATAATCCTGCTTTCAATTTTAATTACCAGCCAATTTGTTTGTTCAGTAACGTTTAATATTCTTAAAATTAACTTATTATTTTTACTATAATTCATACTATTATTAATTACATATTTATCTATTATTTCTTCTTCTACCTCATCAATGAAATTTTTATATGTATATTTCCCTGATTGCACTATATCTTTATAGGCATTTTTTTTTATTTCATTAACATATTTATCATTTTTTAATAGATTTAAAACCTCATGCACATTGGAATAATCTTCTTTAATCGGGATATAATGTATCCATGGTTTCAAAATATTACTATATTCCCCTTCGAGCAATAGTTGGCAAGTCTCTGTAATGCATGCTTCCAAATGCCTTGGTGATATACATGAATAATTCAATGTATTATCTTCGTGGGGAAAACAGTTTTTTTTAACAACATCAAAAGATGAATTAGGATTGTCTTCTTGATATTTTTTTACTTTCTCACTTATTTTTCCATCCTCGTCCAAAACACTCGAGCCACCTTCAACTCCAATTGTCGCTTTGCAACTCAATAAGAACTCAAACCATTTTTCACCTCTGATAAAATCTCTTATACTTTTATAAACTGCAACATCGGTTTTTAACCCGATCAGTTTTGCTTCTTTATCAATAATTTCTGCAATTTTTATTTTTTGTAATCCTTTTTCGCCCAGGTTATATGCGTTTTTAAAAGCTCTGTATCCTATGTCTATTTTTCTTGGAATATTTTTTATTTTTAACTTATTTATGCTTTCAATAGTCTTATAGTCAATATAGCCAGATAAAACCTGCCTGAATTTTACTTTCTCTGCGTCAATTTTATTATAGATTTTCTCAATTGAATCTTTATCTGCTAATGTTAAAACATAAATTATGCCAAAATCATTAATGAACTCATTTAAAAGCCTGGTATTGAAATACTCGTCTTGGGCAATAACGATTTTCAGGCAATTTAGCTCCCTTAAATATTCGCATTTTTCAAGATATTTTTGAAAATGCTTTGGAAACCATCTCCTATCAATGAATAGGTTATGAAAGATAACAACATCTATCCTTATTTTTTTTATTAATGCTATAGGGAAACCAAATCTTATATTGATATATACTACATTATGTTTGCTATAAGACTTCCATGAGTAAAGATGCTTTTCAATGGTATCTTTTAACGGAAATATTCTCCCGTGCCAATATATAATCAGTATGTTTTTTTTATTCATATTATTTAACTTTAATCAGACTATACTGGGGCCCCCTAGATGCTTTGACCGTTTAAGCTAACTTTATTAAAATATCTACTATTTTCTCACTTGCTTTTCCATCTCCAAAAATAGATTTTTTAAATACTGTTGGTTTATCTGTGTCAGTTAAAATTTTTTTAATTTTTATATAATTCAGATCTACTAATGAATTACAATTATTTTCCAGTGTCTCCATCCATTCAGTTTCTTTTCTTAGAGTGATGCATTTTTTATTTAAAAAATATGCTTCTTTTTGAACTCCACCAGAATCAGTAATAATAAGATCTGCATTTTTTTCCAACATTATCATATCAAAATATGATACTGGTTTTATAATTAGTACATTCTTATTAATTAAGTGTGTTAGGTTTACTATTTTTTCATGGGTTCTTGGATGAACTGGGAACACTATGCTAACTTCTTTTGATATATCAGAAAATATTTTTATAATCTTCCTTAACCTTGAATTATTATTGGTATTTTCAGCTCTATGAATTGTTGCAAGAATATATTTTTTATTGTTTAAAAATAAATCTTCCAATATTTTAGAACTTTTTTGTGCACTTTCTTGAAAAACCAAATATGCATCATACATCAGATCTCCAACATCGAATACAGCATAGTGATTCTCTTTCAGTAAAAATCCTTCATTCTCCAGATTTTTCATTGCTGTTTTTGTGGGGCAAAATAATAAATCAGAAATTTTGTCAGTTAAAATCCTGTTTATCTCTTCAGGCATACTTCTGTTATAACTTCTCAATCCAGCTTCTATGTGAGCAAGCTTGAAATTTAACTTTTTTGCTGCCAGGGCACCGGCAAGTGTGGAGCTTGTATCACCGTATACTAAAATAAAATCAGGTTTTTCTTTCAATAATATTTCTTCTAAAGAACTCAGCATTTTACTTATTTGCAAGCATTGAGATTTTTCTCTCACACCCAAATTATAGTCCGGAGTGTTAATTTTAAGCTCATTTATAAAAACTTGTGACATTTCATAATCAAAATGCTGCCCAGTATTTATAATAATATGTTTAAATTTTCTTACAGATTCTTTTAGATTTTTATTATGTCTATCAACGGCTCTGCATATTGGATATAGTTTAATAAATTGTGGTCTTGTGCCGATTATAGATACTATTTTTATCATCTCTTACAATCATTGCTCTTTTTTAGCGTTTTACTAAACATTACGATAAACTTATCTTGTAGTCTTTTCTCAACCGAATTGCCCAATTTATAAACCAGCAGAATTTAAATATTATCTAAACTATGGAGCTTAAATAACTGTTCATTTTCTTTTTATGTTTATAGATTAATGAATCTATAAACACCAAATTATCTTTTGTCCAATTAATAGTTTGGACCAATCCTTCTTCAAGTTTTGTTGTTGTTTTAAAATCCAGGTCTTTTTGTGATTTAGTGGTCGATCCAAACCTTCTGCCTGAGCTATCCCATGCTCTTTTAGGCAAATATTTTATTGCTGAAGAATTATTTGTGATGTTATTAATTAAAAGAGCCAAATCAATGATGCTTGTTTCTGAACCGCTGGCTAAATTATAAACGTCTCCGGGTTTTCCATTTATTGCGCATTTTATTAATCCCAAACAAATATCTTCAACAAATATAAAATCCCTTGAAGACTTTCCATCCCCATCTAGCGGCAGCGGTTCTCCCTTTATTGCTTTATGGATGAAAGCTGGAACCACATTTCTCCAAACAGTTGCCGGAGTGCCCCTCCATTTCCCTGCACCCAATAGTTCACCAGGACCGTAGACATTTTGAAACCTTGCTCTAACAATCGGCAAATAATTCTGTTTAAAATAATAAGCTGAATAAAACTCACCAATTATTTTAGAAATTGAATATGGACTGTCCTGGTTAATCTCAATTGGGGAGTCTTCAGTTGTAGCAGTGGCTATGCCATATGTTTTTTTAGCAACTGAACATCCTGCGGAAGAGTAAACTACCTTTTTTATTTTTTTAAAATTCTTTATTCTTTCAAACAGTTTTAGAGTTACTAAAGTATTATTATTATGGTCTGCCAAGGGGTTAAGGATAGAATTTTGGTTTCCGTGATATGTGGCCAATTGAAAAACAAAGTCAAATTCATCAGTGACAAATTTTAAGATTCTATTATCATTTATGGAGCCTTTAATAAAATGCACTCTCGAATCTTCAGGAATATTTTCTTTTTCTGATGAAAGCAAATTATCAATTATAACAATTCTTTTTATGTCTCTTGTTAATAACAAATTAGCCAGATTACTGCCTATAAATCCTGCGCCACCAACAATCAATATATTTGTGTTTTTTAGATTATCCATCAAAATTATTTTCCGATTCTTTGCCAGTTAATGACTATTTTTTAAATGAGTGAAAGTCTGGGTAATGCTATTATTCATATACCAATTTATGGCAGCCGTTACTCCGGTCTCAAGAGAAGTTTTAACTCTCCAATTGAAGTCTTTATTTGTTTTTGAAGGATCAATTAAAATAGTATAAACATCATCTTTGGTTCTTTCTATTACTTCAACTTCACCAGTCAATTCTACCTTAAGTGCTCTGACAGTGGCATCAAACAACTCCTTTATTGAGTAATCTGTACCACTTGAAATATGATAATAACCCTTTGCACCAATTCCTTTAACCGCCTTTACAGCTACTTCGACTAGATCATCAACATAAATAAAATCTCTCCTTGTATCTACAACATAACAAGGTTTGTTATTGGTTAGTCTGTGAAAGAAGGTTGGTAAAGGTCCGCTTAAATTTCTGGGACCATAAGCATTTGCTAATCTAAAAGAAATAAAATCAAGCCCGCTTAATTCTATATAGAGTTCACCCGAAGTCTTGCTGATTGCATAACTGCTACCACCGGAATATTTTCCGGAAAAATAAGGATGATTTAAAGTTATGGGTTGCTCTAAAGGATTTAATCCATAACATAATGCTGTCTGAAAATATATTATCCTTCGAACACTACAAGCTATTGAAGCTTTTACAATATTAATAGTTCCAATAACGTTTGTATTAGAATCTTCAAGCCAATTATTCGGGTCTTTATATGATGCTGCAGCATGAACAACTATCTCTGGTTTAAAATCATTAAATATCCTATTTATAAGATCTTTGTCTGCAATGGTACCTTCAAATACAGTTAATTTTTTATTATCTTTTAAATTATTTGCTCTTCCAGTTGAATAATTATCAATTACAACTATATCATTTTCTTTTAAAAGTAATTTATCTACCAAGTGCGATCCTATAAAGCCTGCGCCTCCTGTAATTAATACCCTCATTAGAATCCTTTCCAGTAAAATTTATTATTAAAAAAATACTAAAGCTAAATCAACAATTATCATAAATCTACTTTTACTACAAAATAATAGCTAAGTATTTATCATACTTTTATAGAGGGATTTTTTATCATGAAACTCCTGCTGCCAAAGCTCCAAGCTTAACAGTCCCCAAAGGTTTCTGCTGAATTTGCCTTCTTTGGATATTAATTTAGTTATGTCAAAATTAGAATTCAAATATCCTCTTTCCTTTGCTCTTTTACTTGAAAATATATCAATTATAAATTCATATAACTCTCCTTTTGTCCATTCGGGCAAAGGTACCGGAAAACCCATTTTATCTTTCCTTTCTAAGATTTTTTTTGGAAGTATTTCATTAAAAGATAATTTTAATAGATTTTTAAGTGTACCATTTTCAAATTTGATGCTTGAAGGAATAGTGGCTATAAATTCTACTAATGGATGGTCCAGAAATGGTACTCTGGATTCAAGCCCATGAGCCATGCTCATTCTGTCTTCTACTTGCAGTAATGCAGGTAATAATGTTTTAAAATCAAAGTGAGTCATGCTGTCAAAGTAGGATTCTTTTTGTACATTTTTACTCCAAAAAATCTCTTTAAAAGTTTCTAATGATGAATATGGCTCTAATATTTCCCAATTAATTTCTTCCCTTAAACTATTGGCTCGATTTATTAATTTGAAATACCGCCTATCTCTTTCTTCAAAAATACCTTCACTCCAAAATTCTTGAATTAGAGGCTTATAATTATTTAAAACACCAAGGTTGGGAATAATAGATTCATAAGTTACAATAAAATTACCACTATCGACAGTGCCCTCAATGGCGCCCTTTATACACTGTTCAAAGTATGCTAATAAATATCTTGCATATCCTCCGAATATCTCATCTCCGCCTTGACCTCCTAAAACAACTTTCAAATGGCTGCTGGCATTCTTTGATACCATATACTGTGGAAAGGAACCAGGCCCCGCTACTGGATAGTCCAAGTGATATATTACTTTCGTAATGTTTTTTATAAAATCTTTGTAAGAAATATCTATTTCCAGCAATTTAAAATCATTTTGTCTCGAAACTTCTTTAGCGTATTCAGATTCATCATATTCCCTGCCAAAAGAAAATTTCCCGCAAAAAACTTTGAATTCTTCTTGGCAATAAAATTTTTTAGCCAATGTAGCAACTATGCTTGAATCAAGGCCCCCGCTTAAATAAGATCCAATCGGAACGTCGCTCCTAATGTGCAAGCGCATTGAATCTGCAAGCAGCTCTCTTAATTTTTCAACGAAATATTTCTTAGGGTGTGACCAATCTACAACATAGTCAACTTCCCAATATTTCCTTATTTTAATTTGTCCATTCTTTACTATTAAATAATGTGCCGGCAATAATTGCTTTATATCTTTAAATAATGTTTTTTCCCCAAGTGTAAATTGAAAAACAAAATAATCTTTTAATCCAATAAGATCTGTTTCAATATCTTTTACAAAAGGCAAAATTGCCTTTACCTCTGATGCAAAAATAAATTCATTATCATTTGTAAAAGTATAGTAAAAAGGCTTTATTCCAAATCTATCCCGGGCACAAAATAATTGGCCCTTTTTTTCATCCCATATCGCAAAGGAAAACATCCCTCTAAGATAAAATAGGCAGTCTGTTCCCCATTTTTTATATGCTGCTAATATAACTTCCGTGTCAGATTTTGTTTTGAAAACATATGAACTTTTAAGCTGCTCTTTTAATTCTACATAATTATATATTTCTCCTCCATAACATATTGTATTGCCATACTCGTCAGATAGTGGCTGGTCTCCTGTTTCTAAATCTATAATAGTTAACCTGCGATGCCCGAACCCAACCATTTTTTTGGGATGAACCCAGAAACCCTCGCCATCCGGACCTCTATGAGCCTGCAGTTTGTTCATGATTTTTAAATCTCTCTCAATATATGCAATTTGATTGAAATTTAAACTCAGCCGTCCTGCTATTGCACACATATTCAACCTTCTTTAAAAATCACCCACATGTTATAAATTCTATCTTAAGACATTGTAGCAAATTCATTTATAAAGCTAAATTAAAAAATAATTCAATGTTTAATATTATAAAAATCATTTTCACTATAAAATATTATTATAAAAATAAATATTTGTGCCGTATTTCCATTTTGTCCCTGTTTAAATGATAGCTCTTAAAAAAATTAGGATATAAAATATTATGAAATTTTTAGTTATTTATTACTTGCTTGAGAATAACAAACGCTTTACTATCTCAGATCATCTTTTTAGCTTTAAAGTTTATAGAAAAGATATCAAATTTCATTATTTTAATGCAATTACAGGTATACCTGGGTATTTATCAAAAATCTACTATGATGGCATTATATTGCATTACACTTTTTTAGCCCAAAGATTTTCTAAAAATGTTGACTGCTGGAAAAAATTTATTTCTGGAATCAAATACTTAAGAGGATATATTGTAGCTATTCCACAGGATGAATATGATGATACTGATAAATTGAATTTTCTATTTAGAGAATATGGCATAAAGACTGTTTTTACCTGTTTTAACCGCAAGGAAGATTATCTGAAAGCTTACCCTAAAGAAAAATCACATCTTGAATATTATATTCCTGTTTATACGGGTTATGTTAATACAAAAATAGTTAAGAAAATTAATAATTATTTAAAGGATCTTAAATTCAGACCAATTGATATCGGATATAGGGCTAGGAAACTGCCTTATTACTTTGGAAGACATGGCCAATTGAAATATGAGCTGGCAGATATTTTTTTAAAGAAGCTTAAGAAAACAGACTTTTTATATAATATTGAAACAACTGATGATACTCACAGTGTTTATCTTGGTTTTAGCTGGCACAAATTCTTGCTGAGATGCAAAGCTACCTTAGGTTGTGAAGGCGGTTCCAGCTTATTGGATGCAGATGGGGATGTAAAATTTAATGTGAGTAATTATTTAAAAAAAAATCCTACAGCAGGTTTCCAAGAAGTCTATAGGGCATGTCTTTATGAAACAGATAACAATATAATGTGTTTTACTTTGTCCCCGAGGCATTTTGAAGCAGCAATGACTAAAACTCTCCAAATTCTGATAGAAGGTAATTATGGTGGCGTTTTTTTACCAAACATACATTATCTTGAATTAAAAAGAGACTATAGCAATATAGACAAGGTTCTTGAACTGCTAAAAAATGAGGATTATTGCCAAAATATTGCAAATAACTGTTATAAAGACATAGTTGAATCAGGCAAATATTCCTATTCAAGATTTGTTGATTTAGTGATTGAGCAGATAAAAAGTCATTCAAAAAGTTTTGTATATAATAAAAGTAATTTTATTAGTAAGGATAGAATTAGAAATAATTTTTTATTTTTAATTATTAATTTTTATATAATAATGAGAGACTTATTAATAAAAGTGATCAGTTTTATAATTGAATATCTGAAGAAATCAAAGTTTTATAATTTTTTAAAAATCAGAAAAAAATATTTTCTTGTTAGAATATTTTTCTTTCAATAGATTTAACGGTTCCTTAGAAGAAGTATAATGAAAAATAAAAATAAAATAACCTATTCTTCCGTTTCATCGGTAAGAGCACCATTGAAATTATTAAAAAGCATGTTTTTCGGATTAAAGAATTCCTGGATATTGGCCCGAAGTCTTATGGTAAGAGATATAGCTTCACAATACAGGCAAACAATACTGGGTTATTTTTGGGCAATTATACCACCTATAATAACTTCCCTGGTTTTTGTTTTATTAAATAAAGCTCAGATAATAAACGTTATAGATTTAAATATTCCTTATCCGGTTTTTGTATTTACGGGCACTATTTTTTTTCAGTTATTTATTGACAGTCTTTATGCGCCTTTGAAAGAATTTTCTAATAATAGGACATTGCTATCAAAAATAAACATACCAAAAGAGTCCATTATTATTACAGGATTAGGCCAGACTTTATTCAGTTTTTTTCTAAAGTTGATTATGTTATTAGTGATTATAATAATTTTTAAAGTACCCTTGAAAATAACTTCAGTTTTTATTCTTTTTCCAATAGCAGGTTTAGTTTTCTTGGGGATGGCAATAGGGCTGATTATTTTACCTTTTGCGGTATTGTATAAAGACATACAGAATATTATGCATGCAGCTTCTTCCCTACTTATATGGGTCTCTCCGGTAGCTTTCCAGCAACCCCAGATTGGTATTTTATCAAAAATAATGCTTATTAATCCCATTTCCCCATTTATTATTATCACAAGAGATCTTTTGTTTAATGATATTATTACAGATTTAAATAAGTCCATTATTGTTTTTTTGGTTTCTCTGGCAATTTTTTTTATTGGCTGGATATTTTATAGGCTTTCTTTTCCTTTTTTAATTGAAAGAATGGATGCATGAAAGAAAAAGAATACAATTTAAGATTCGAAAATGTCTCAAAAAAATTTTGCCGAAACTTAAAGCATTCGCTATTTTATGGCTTACAGGATATTTTTAAAGAGATGTTAGGTATAAATAAACCTTCAGATATCTTGAAAAAAAATGAATTCTGGGCTCTTAAAGACGTTACATTTAATATTGAAAAAGGTGATTCTCTTGGGTTAATTGGTGCAAACGGAGCTGGAAAAACAACTATATTAAAATTAATAAGCGGCTTAATTAAACCAAATAACGGAGAAATAAAAATAGACGGTTCTTTAAGCGCTATAATAGCTTTGGGTGCAAGCTTCAACCCTCTTTTAACCGGTAGGGAAAATATTAAAGTTGCAAGCTCAACTTATGGATACAGTAAAAGCATTCTAAATAAAAAATATGATGAGATAGTCGAATTTAGTGAATTGGGAGATTTTATTGATGCACCTGTTCAGTCATACAGCAGCGGAATGCTTGCAAGATTGGGTTTTTCAATAGCAATAACCCAGGATTGTGAAATTTTACTGATAGACGAAGTGCTGGCAGTTGGAGACCTGAGTTTTGTAATAAAATGCCATAAAAAAATCTATGACTTTCAGAAAAAAGGCGGAACATTGATTCTTGTTAGCCATGGTTTGCATAACATTAGGTTTCATTGTAATAACGCCATATGGCTCGATCATGGTGAAATAAAAATCTCAGGTAAGTCAAATGAGATTTGCGATCAATATGAGTCTTATTACTATAAAAAATCTCATATAGAGGGTGAGTTTATTTGTAAAGACACATCACTTACAGTAAAAGATGTAGTATTTAATAAAATATTAAAAAGTAATGAAGAATTCATATTTAACTTCAACATAACTTCTAAAAGGCCTGTAAGCAGCTTGATTATTTGCTTTGCAGTTTTTGATTATAGAGGAGAACACTTGTTCAGCAATTACTCTAATTTTGAAGAATTCAATCCCGAGTTAGACATAGGATGCAAAACATTTTCAATTAAATACAATACTTTACCCATAGCTTCAGGCACATATACAATATCTTTGATCATTTCAGAAAATGTACATCATAATCATCTGTTGTTTTTTAAGAATTACTGGAAATTTGAAATAAAAAATAATTATACAAATTTTGGAATATTGGATATTAAACCAGTCTGGAGAATTTTATAAAAACAGACAGTTTAACCAATAACAGAAAAGATGACATAAGACTGCTGAATAGTAATATTTAATTTTTAACTCGATTATTTTTAAAACATTATGGATACCGAACAACTAAAAGTACTAATCCTGTCTGATTATTCAAAAAATTCTGCAGGTACTACAATTGATCATATTCATAGCTTTAGGAAATATTCAAAAAACAAGATTTATTACTTTAATCCCTGTGGGCAGAATATTCCAGATTACTTAAAATTAGATGTTTTTGATGTGGTTGTCATCCATTATTCAATATATTGTATTTTGGAAACATATCTTAATTATTCATGGAGAAAAGCTATATCAGGAACTAGAGCTTTAAAGGTGCAATTTATTCAGGATGAGTATAGGCATGTAAATAAAATTCATGATTTTTTAAATGATTGCCTGATAAATATCCTTTTTACTTGTTTTCCAAAAAATGAAATTAAAAAAGCCTACCCACCCGAAAAATTGCCTGATTTGTTGATAATCAATACTTTAACAGGTTATGTTCCTGAATATTTTGAGAAAAAATACCCTGATTTTAAAAATAAAAGACCCACAGATGTTGGTTATAGAGCAAGAGGAGTAGGTTTATTCTGGCTTGGAGAACTTTATCAGGAAAAAGTAGAGATTTCAAAAAAGTTTATTGAATATGCAAAAGGTGAATCTTTGATTTTAGATATTTCTAATTTAGAACAAGATAGGATTTATGGAAAAAAATGGTTAAACTTTTTAAAAAAAAGCAGGTGTGTGCTTGCCACTGAAAGTGGTGCAAGCGTCATTGATTTTACAGGCGATATTGAAAAAACAGTAAAAGAATACTGTAAAATGAACCCAAATGCTGATTTTAAAGAAATCCAAAATATTTTCTTAATTCCTTATGAAAACAAGATTATGATGAACCAGATTTCCCCAAGGATTTTTGAATCAATAGGAATGGGATGTTGTCTTATATTATATGAAGGTAAATATTCAAATATTTTAAAAGCCGACAGACATTACATTACGTTGAAAAAAGATTTCAGCAATATTAAAGAAGTGTTTGAAAGAATTAAGGATGAGGACCTAATTAAAAACATAGCAATTACTGCGTATAATGAAATCATATATTCAGGTTTATACTCTTATAAAAAATTTATTTATGATTTTGACGAAGTGATTGATAAAAATATTTTCAGAAAAGATTTAAATACAAATCACAATGCAGCTGTTTCTTTTAGATATTTTGAAAACTTCAATGACAATGATAATAACGAAATACTGCCGAAAACCAAAAGCAGTTTTTTAAGAAAATTAAAAAGTAAAAATAAAATAAAAAGAATAAAATATTTGATAAAGCATGCGGCTAAACAGGAATTATTACAAATTTTTATCTCAACATATTATTATTTTAATAAAAGTCCTTTTTTTACTATTGAAAAAATAAGGGTTAGGGCTGATTTGTTTTTTGGAAGATTATAGATATGAATGATCAATTGACCGAAAAAAGCAAACTATTCTGGGAGGAATTATGCGGATCAAATGCTTTTCTTTCACTTGGGCTGACCGAATTTAATAAAGAAAGCATCCAAAAGTTTGATAAATGGTATATGCATGTTTACCCTTATTTATACAAATATCTTAATTTAAAAAATTTGCATCGTAAAAAAGTGCTTGAAATTGGATTAGGGTTAGGCACGGTAGGGCAACAACTTTTTTTATCTGCAAAAAACTACACTGGATTGGATTACTCTAAAAATCCTGTAAAAATTCTAAATAAAAGGATTGAGTGGGAAAGCAGTGAAAATAAAGCTATTGCTATTCAAGGTAATGCAAAAGAACTGCCATTTGAAAATGAGACATTTGACTTTATTGTATCAATCGGCTGCCTTCACCATACAGGTGATATAAAAAAATCTATTGAAGAAATCTACAGAGTTCTAAAAAAGGGTGGCGAGACTCTGGTAATGCTTTACAGTAAAGAATCAATAAGTTATAAACTGATATATCCAATAAAATATATATATTTTACTAAAATTAAAAAGAAAAAGTTTGATAATTTTGAACACTTCGTTAGATATAGCTGTGATTTTAATAGCACAGGAGAAGCTGCTCCAATTACTGAGTTTTCGACAAGAAAAGATATAAAAAAGCTTTTTTTAAATTTTGATAAAGTCAGCATCAATACTGAAAATTTTAATTCTTTCACTATTCCAAAAATAAACATTACAGTAAAAAGGGAATATTTGTTAAATAATGTTGCAAAAATATTCGGATTGGACTTTTATATTGTTGCTGTTAAGTAGGTGATAGGAATACATATTGTTTAAACATAATGGGCGATTTTATTAACACATTCGCTATTTTCAAGTGACATAACTAAATAATTTTTAATCCTATGATGCAAAAATGTTCTAAACTTTTTTCTATATCAAAAGGATATTTTTATCTTTCTCTTTGTATAGTTGCAATTATTACTTTGCTTTTCGCTTTTATGGGGCATGAAATTTTGGGATATTTAAAATTTAAATCAACCTTAGAGTTAAGCTCTACCGAATCTCCGTCCCCCTCCCTATTAAATAATTCTATTTTGTTACCAAAAATATTCAATAATCCTGAAACAAGTTTTGACACTCTATTAAACCAGTCACGAAGTCCTTCAGAAAAAGACCTATTCATCAGTGCTGAAGAGGACCGTGAGTATTTGCAATCAATTTTAGATGAAATTTTTCCAAAGGGCTTTAAGGATCTCCCTGAAGAAATTATTGTCATTGATATTTTAAGATATGTTGCTTCAAGGCTTTTATTTAAAACAAATTCAGGAAGTGCGACAAAAATTCTTCAAGACGGTTTTGCGATATGTGGGGGAATAAATATCAGCTTCTATACACTTGTTCGCATGGCTGGCATTCCCGCGCGATATGTCAGTATAATGGGGGTGGGATATTTTGGAAGTCATGCATTCACAGAAGTTTTTTATGATGACCATTGGCATTTATTTGATCCTACTTTTGGAACTTTTTTTTACTCCAATAAGACATATAATGGGCAAGGATATGTTCCGTCGTTTTCCAATTTATTGGAAAACCAAGCAGAAACTTATTTTTTCTTTAAGGCTACGGATAAACCTTGGGTGGGTTATTTTAATAAAGATATAAGTGGTTTGGGCGTTAGCGGAGTTGGTGACAATTACTTATCGGATTATTATCATTTTAATTTCAAGAAAGCCTACCAATCGATGTTTTACAGAGGTTTTCCAGTTGCCAATGATAATTTACAGATTGTGTCCTACCCTATTATTATAAATTTCAATTCGGGAAACCCATTAATTATGAAAATTGGAAAAATTGATAACGATAGTTCGGACATACTAAAATTGACAGCTAATGTTGATTTTTCCGGGCAAGTTGGAACTTTCTATATTGGTGGTTCTGGAATTTATGCAGTACACACATGGTTTATCACAGTTCCTTCACCAGGGTATGTGCGAATAATATATGCATCCGCAGGGGATACATTTCCCGATTTAATCACTTTTCCACTCAGCTCAGTTTATCTTGTCGATAAATTAATCGATGGAAACCAAATTGAATATATTATCAGAATTGTTGATTCATCAGCTTCACTTCAATTCTGGGTAGAAGAAAATATTTTTTGGGTAGATATGATAGAAGCTGAGTGGCTCGGAGAAAATATTAATTCAGAATAAAAACTAATAACGAGAGAAGAACAGATTGTACTTCTAGAATTTCGATCAAACTATGCAAATTCGACAAATATAATCTTGGAGAAACAGACCCATCAATTTAAAATTTCAATTATTTTATTTTGACTTTTATGATCCAAATAAGGATGCATGGGAATGCTAAAAATGTCCTTCGAAATTTTTTCTGAAATAGGAAGTTTTTTTTCATAGTAATTAAATGAGTTTATGAAAGCCTTTTGAAGATTTAAAGGTTTTGGGTAATAAATGGCATTAGGTATTTTATTATCTTTTAGTCTACATATATACTCATCCCTGTTTATGTTATGGTCTTTTGCTCTTATGGAATATTGTGCCCAGGTACTCAAACAACCTGTAGGCGCTTCCTGTAAATAAAATTTTTCAGCCAGGGCCTTGTTATACATTTTTGCGACAGCCTGTCTTTTTTTGATTTCTTCTGGAAAAATTTCAAACTTGGCAAGTAAAATAGCGGCCTGCAGTGTGTCAAGCCTACCATTTATACCAATTCTTACATTATCATATTTATTGCTTCCCTGGCCATGCACCCTTACAGACCTTAAAATGCTGTATAGTTCTTCGTCATTTGTGAAAATCATTCCACCATCCCCATAACAGCCCAAGGGTTTTGCGGGAAAAAATGAAGTACAACCAATGTCTGCAAGAGAACAAGCTTTTCTGCCTTTATAGACTGAGCCAAACGATTGTGCGGCATCTTCAATCACAAAAAGCCCGTATTCCCTGGCAATCTTATTTATTTCAACATAATCAGTAGGTAGCCCGAATAAATCTACCGGGATTATCCCTTTAATTTTTAAAGGATCTGCCTGTTTACCTGATATAGGATCTTGTGGGTTTTTTAAAAACTCCTTTATTTTGGATGGATCAATGTTGTAAGTCTTTTCTTCAATATCTATAAATATAGGAGTGGCGCCAAGAAGAGATATTACTTCTGCAGTTGCAATAAAAGTAAAAGGAGTTGTAATTACAAAATCCCCCGAATTAATTCCGTAAGCCATTAAAGACATTAGCAACGCATCCGTCCCGCTTGCACAAGAGATTGCATACTTTGTTCCGACATAGTCAGCCAGCTTGTCTTCAAGTTCCTTAACTTCCGGACCCATTATGTATTTACCATGGTCAAGCACTTTTCGTATATTATTTTCAATCTTCTCTCTGATCAGTCCCTGCTGTGCACCAAGATCGATAAATTCCATCTTTTTACAAACCCTTCTCCAGGATAATAATTAACTTGCCTTCTTTGTTTGTTCCATATTGATTTCCACAAGTACAAATAGCGGAATTGTCTTCAAAATTCATTGTCAGACCACATTTGCAAACCCAACCTATTTGCCGGCCAGGATTTCCCACAATTAGAGCATAGGGTTTAATATCTTTTGTAACAACCGTACCAGCACCGATGAACGCATATTCCCCAACGATTTTCCCACACACTATTGTAGAATTTGCTCCGATTGTGGCTCCTCTTTTTATAAGTGTTCTCTTATATTCACTTTTTCTGACTATAAATGACCTCGGAATAATCACATTAGTAAAAACACATGAGGGACCGCAAAATACTTCATCTTCTATTACTACTTCATCATATATTGACACATTGTTTTGAATTTTAACTCCATTACCTATTACGGCTTTTGAACTTATTACAACATTTTGCCCTATTGAACAGTTCTTATCTATTTTTGCTCCTGGCATAACATGGGAAAAATGCCAGATTTTTGTTCCGTCTCCAACTTCTGCACCTTCATCAATATATGAAGATTCATGAACAAAATAATCTCCCTTGGTTGCCATATTTAAGCCCTTCTAAATAAATACTATTAATAAAAACTAAAATTTAACCAAAAACTAAAAATATTCGACTTTGCCGGAATTTAAAGACTTTTGCGCAATATCAAGGACTTCTAAAACTCTGAAGCCTTCGTGCCCATCTGTTAATGGTTTTTGCCTGTTTTTAATACATTCTATAAAGTGGTTGCATTCATCTTTTAATGGTTCGGTCTTGGCAATAATAATATTTTCCGGTTCTTTTTTAACGATCTCCGGGGAGTCCTTTTTATAAAATACTTCATGAGAGAAAATCTGCAATTTCTCTGCCCAGTTTTTTGTATCATCAAAAACAATCATTTTCTTCTTGCCAATGACTGTAAATTCCTGTCTTTTAAAAGGATTGTACCAGGAAACAAAAATATGGGATTTTATATTATCCGCAAAATTACAATTTATAGTTGCCATATCTTCAATATTTTTTTGAATAATACTATTGCCATTAACAAAAATGCTCTCCGGTTTAGCTTCAACCAGTGAAAGCATCATTGAAATATCATGGGGAGCAAAACTCCAGATAACATTTTCCTGGGGCCTTATTTTACCCATACTTAACCTTGATGAATAAATTTGGCATACTTTGCCAATACCGCCACTTTTGACAATTTCTTTTAATTTTTTAAATCCCGAATGGTAATGTAAAAGGTGGCCCACCATCAATATTCTGGAATATTTTTCAGCAAGACTTATAAGTATTTTGGCATCGTTTAATTTTAATGCCAGGGGTTTTTCTACAAAGACATCCTTGCCTGCAAGTATAGCTTGCTTTGCAAACTCAAAATGTCTCTCTGCAGGCAGAGCAATCAAAATTCCATTAATCTCCTTATCTTCCAATATCTCCTTATATTCTGAAGTAACTGTAATTTCAGGATATGTTGTTTTAAGGACACTTAAAAGTACCGGATTTGAATCACATATCGATTTTAAATATCCCAATTCATTCAAAGACCTTACCAGGTTTTTACCCCAGTAACCTGTCCCTGCTACTGCAACTTTTACTTTCTCAGCCATTATTTTTTTCTGGAAGTATTTTTATTAGGCTTTCAATCAATGCAATTTTTATGCTTTATATATTTTATTTTTTCTTTTTCCCCTGATATTGAACATGTTTCTTGTATCTATTATCAGGTTTGCATTATCCAATATTTTTTTCTTATCAAAAGAGTCATGATCCGTGCTGATAATTAAGGCATCATAGCCAGCAATATTTTTACTGGTAAGGGCTATTGATTGTTTTTTAAATTTATAATGCCGGGTTTCCGGAAGAGCTGGTATGAACGGATCCGAATAATCAGCTTCTGCTCCCTTTTTAATAATAAGATCCATCAACTTGAGTGAAGGTGATTCCCGCATGTCATCAATGTTTTTCTTATAAGCCATTCCAAGTATTAGTATTTTGGTATTTTTCAAGAACTTGCCTTGATCTCCAAGTGCTTCGATTAATTTATTTATAACATACTCCGGCATTGAAGCATTTATTTCTCCTGCAAGCTCAATAAATTTTGTAGAATAATCATATTCTCTTACCTTCCATGTCAGATAGAAGGGGTCAATTGGTATACAATGACCACCAAGTCCAGGACCTGGATAAAATGCCTGGAATCCGAAAGGTTTGGTTTTTGCTGCTTCTATAACTTCAAAAATATCTATATTCATCTTGTCAAAAATAATCTTTAACTCATTTACAAGTGCTATATTTACTGCTCTATAAATGTTTTCGAGCAGTTTGGAGGACTCAGCGACTTTTGTACTTGAGACTTCAACGACTTTTATTCCAACTTTTTTATAAATTAAAGCAGTGAGTGTCCTGCTTGGAGCGTTATAACCACCTACAATTATAGGTATCATTGATGTGTTAAAATCTTTGTTGCCAGGGTCTTCCCTTTCAGGTGAAAAAGAAAGATAAAAATCAACACCTGCTTTTAAGCCTGATTTTTCAAGTATCGGCAAGACAACTTCATCAGTTGTTCCTGGGTAGGTCGTACTTTTTAAAACTATAAGCTGCTCCGGTCTTAAGTATTTAGCAACTACTTCAGCAGTATTGGTAATATAGCTTAGGTTCGGCTCCCTGTGTTCTCCCAAAGGGGTGGGAACACATATAATAACTACATCAACATCTTTTAACTTGGAAAAATCACTGGTTGCAACAAAACCATTATTCAGGCATTTTTTAATATCCTCCTTATTAATGTGTTTTATGTATGATTGACCTCTCTTTAAAGTGCTGACCTTTTCTTTATCAATATCAAACCCTAACACTTTTATACCTTTTAATGAAAACTCTTTTACAAGTGGCAATCCTACATAACCCAGTCCGATAATACCAACAACTTCATTACCATTTTTTATTTTTTTTGCAAGTTTCATAATCATGTCATCAATTCAGGTATTTAAAATGCTTCCAATAATTTTTCTTAAAGCTAATTATTAATTATACTTATATGCAAGTAAAGATTTTTTGTTACAAATATTATAAATATGTTTAAATTTAGTTTGCCTTAGTACCGTTAGAAATAATACTCTCAGCATAGTTGATTTTTCAGGCTTGCAGGGGCTTATAAAAGTAGCTGCCTGGAGTAGTGTAAATATCAATCCAGTGTTTTTCTAATCGAAAAGCAAAATAGACAACTCTACACTGTTCTTACAATTTAGTATTGTCAATACTAAATTGTAAGTTTACGCTCCGATATATAGATGATTTTTGTATCTTGTTATTGTCCGTATATCTGGTTTGCAAACAGTAGAATCTTGGTTGTGTATGTTGAGCCTGGCGCCCATCTGCCATTAAGGAAACCTACTGAGGTGTCCCCTGTATATTTATAATGTGTGGTGCCAAAGTGCCTTGGATCATAAGTTTTATTGCAATACTGATTTACCTGGGCTGGATAATAATACCATGCAAGATGTGCATAGTGGGCGATAATACCAAGTTCTTCGGTTGCAAAACTGTTCCCGGGTACGCCACCGCCGGTGGCGCCAATGCCTGCAAAGTTATTCTGCGCAGGTTTTACGTCCCCTGTGTATTCAAGAAAACCTGTCTCATGGCACATCTGTGCCCATATAATATCTGCCCTCATATTAAACTCTTTACCGTATTGAATATAGATCGGTGCAAGCCTTCGTGCCCATTCTGTCTTACTGGAGTTTCTGCTGACAAAGAGGTTTACGAGCTGGTCAGCTGAGACTTCGGTATACCCGATTATGCTCGTTGAATTTGCTATTATCGTGGTATTTGCGGGAGTCTGCTGGACAACTACTCCGGCAACTGTGGCTGTTGCTGTTGCTTCTGTTGACAGAGCGCCTGTATTATCTTTTACCTTTAGCTTTACAGTATATGTCCCTGCAGATACATACGAGTGAGTAGGCATCTTTCCGTTTGTTACAACTGTGCCGTCCCCAAAGTCCCACTGGTATTCTGCAATGCTTCCATCAGAATCTGCTGATGCAGAGCCGTCAAATGTGATATTTACACCTGCCGTGCCCGTATAGGGGCCGCCGGCATTTGCAACAGCAATGACATTTGCGACCGTTTCTGGTGTTGTGGTGGTCGCAGCAGCCTGCTTCTGGGCATCGCCGCTTATTGTAACTGTTGCGCTAACTTCAGCCGACAGGGCGCCTTCATTATCTTTTACCTTTAGCTTTGCTGTATATGTTCCGGCTGATGCGTAAGAGTGAGCAGGAGAGATTCCGCTTCCGGTTGTGCCATCGCCAAAGTCCCACTGGTATTCTGCAATGCTGCCACCGATGTCCGTTGATGCAGAACCGTCAAAGGTGATATTTACACCTGCTGTTCCTGCGTATGGGCCCTTTGCATTTGCAATGGGAATGTTATTTGTGACTGTTGCCCCCGCAGCTGTAGTCGTAGTTGTCGTCGTACTGGTTGTTGTGGCCGATGTACCTGTGTCAGTTGTTGTTGTGGCCTGCTTCTCTGCTATTGTGACTTTAGCAGTTACTGTAGTAGACGATACATTCTTATCATCTACTACAGTAAACTTAACCGTAAACTCGCCAGGCGTCCCGTAAATGTGTGCAGGACCAACCCCGTTACCGGTTGTGCCATCGCCGAAGTCCCACAGGTACTCTTTTATGGTTCCATCCAAATCTGCTGATTTGGAGCCGTCCAATGTTATGCTGTCACCGGCTTTGCCAGTATATGGCCCGCCGGGATTTGCAGCAGGAATGCTGTTAATTGTTACAGTTACTTTGTCAACGCTTTCAGCGTTTGTTGTAATGCCATTATCGCTTGCTGAGGCCACTATCTTTAAGCTAACGTCTGTTTTCCCCGCTTTATCAAACAAATGGCTCACAACGGCATTTGTGACCGTCTGGTCGTATGTTCCGTCTCCATTGTAATCCCACATATATGATATCGTCATGTTCTGGACCACAGATATGGCACTTGCAGAAGCATCAAATGTCAGGGTGTCGCCTGCATTGCCGCTTTTATCGGCGCCGGCATTTGCCGTAACTGTTAAAGTCGTTTTTACAGTGGTGCTTACGTTTGCGGTTGCAATGCCCTGAACTATCTGGTTTGCATAAAGAACTATTTTGTCAGTGTATGTCCCTCCGGGTGCCCACCTGCCATTTAAGAATCCAAGTGTTGCATTGCCTGCATAATTTAAATGGGTGGTCCCAAAATGGCGAGGGTCATAGCTTTTATTGCAGTATTCATTTACATCAACTGCAAAATAGTACCATGCAAGATGAGAAAGGTGAGCAATTACTCCAAGCTCTTCGCTTGCAAAACTGTTGCCGGGAACTCCGCCGCCGGTGGCGCCGATTCCTGCAAAGTTATTCTGCTCCGGCTTTACGTCGCCCGTATATTCAAGAAATCCCGTCTCATGGCACATCTGGGCCCAGGCAATATCTGCCCTTAAGTTAAAGAGTTTTGCATATTTTATGTAAAGCGGGGCAAGCCTTGCTGCCCTTTCAGTTTTGCCTGAATTCCTGTCTGTAAATATCTTAAGAA
>CAYNMO010000013.1:0-12106 GCA_964398155.1 uncultured Actinomycetota bacterium
AAGAAGGCAGAATTTCTTTTTCAGTTTGCTACTGATACGTATCTTGGCAAAAAATATCAAAAAATATCAGATAAAATTGCAAATGATGAAGCCATGGCCAAAATAAATATTGATGGCCGAGATTATTCATTCAGATATTCAGATATTATGCTGTCAAATGAACCCGATAAAGATAAAAGGGAATTAATTGACAGCAAGAGACGAAAACTGACATCTGATGTTTTTAATGAGGATTTAAAGATTTATTGGGAATCACTGCATAAAGAGGCAAAAGGTCTGGGATTTGAAAGCTATGCTTCGCTGTTTATTAAACTTAAAGGGTATGACTTTTTTGCTCTGGATGCCGGCATGGACAGATTGATTCTTGAGACAAATGAATTATATGAAGAGCATATGGACAGGCTTTTTAAGAATAAACTTGGCATAAGCATTCACGGAAGCAAATCATGTGATTTTGCATATTTAAAAAGGGCAAAAGAATTTGATGTTTTTTTTAAAAAAGAAAATCTTGTACCTATATTTAAAGAGACCATGAGTGGTCTTGGCATAAATATGGAAAAACAAAAAAATGTAATAATGGACGTTGAAGAAAGAGAAAATAAATCGCCGAGAGCTTTCTGCTGCCCGGTCAAAGTACCTTCTGAAATATATCTGGTTGTCATGCCTTCAGGGGGACAGGATGATTATGGGGCAATGTTTCATGAAGGGGGACATGCTGAGCATTTTGCAAATGCAGGCAGAAGTCTGGATTTTGAATACAGGTATCTTGGAGACAATTCTGTTACTGAGGGCTTTGCATTCTGTCTTGAAAATCTGATATTTGAAAAAGAATGGCTTTCATCAATTATTGGAATGGACGAAAGTGCTGCTGCAGAGTTCATGTATTTTTCCGGGCTTGTTAATCTGTTTTTTTTAAGAAGATATGCAGGTAAATTAAAATATGAACTGCACCTTCATGACGGAACAGGTTTTGGAGAAAAAGATTTACTCTATAGCGAGATACTTACAAAGAATCTGATAATGAATTATTGCCCTGAGAATTATCTAAAAGATGTTGACGAAGGATTTTACTGCACCAGCTATATAAGGGCATGGATATTTGAAGCTCAGCTCAAAGATTATATTTTAACCAAATTTGGCTCGTCATGGTTTAAGAGCAAAAAAGCAGGAGATTTACTAAAAGAATTGTGGAGTTATGGACAGAAATATTCTCCTGAAGAGATACTTGATTTTCTTGGCTATAAAAATATGGACATAGACTATCTGATTAACAGCGCCGTAAATCTTGTTAAAAATAATAAATAATTATCTTTATAAAAAAAATCCGAAAGGTATAAACGATGGACTTAAAGGATAAAATCAGAAATATACCTGATTTTCCTAAAAAAGGAATAGTATTTTTTGATATAACAACTCTTATTAAAGATGGAGAAGCATTAAGATACTCGGTTGATTTAATGGCTGATCAATATAAAGGCAAAAAAATTGATGCCATAATGGGAGCTGAATCAAGAGGTTTTATTTTTGGTGCTGCCATGGCATACAAGCTTGGAGTTGGTTTTATTCCGGTTAGAAAACCAGGCAAGCTGCCTTATAAGACATGCCAGGTCTCCTATGACCTTGAATATGGTTCAAGCAGCCTTGAAATGCATATAGATGCCATTAAAAAGGGAGAAAATATACTGGTAGTCGATGATCTTATAGCTACAGGCGGAACTGCAAAAGCAATGGCACAGATTATTGAGCAAATGGGAGGCAATGTAGTGGGATTTAGTTTTCTGGTGGAGCTTTCGTTCCTTAATCCCAGAAAAGTTCTGGAAGGATATGACGTGCAGGCACTGGTTGCCTATGACTCCGAAACAATGTAATATATTTTAGAGGGTTAGTTTAATTTGATTTTTATTAAAAATTTAAAAGGCAGGTGGAAAAATGTCAGATAAAAAAAGTGGAAATGGGGAATTAAAAGATATAAAAGATAATATAAACGACTGGACAAGCACAGGAAGCGCTAAAGATTTAAGCGCCGAAACTACGTCCAGTCCCGAAGAAAGCAGAAAAAAAGAAGAGGATATTTTAAAGCAGCTTCAGGACGAGATTGACAAGCTTTCTGCAAGGGATATTATCATTCAGTTCATGATGTCACTTTCAAGCATGTCATATAAGAAAATGGGTCTCCCAATTGGAACAAATGACAAATATAAGAGTAAAGAACAGGCAAAGCTTGCCATTGACAGCTTTGATGCACTGCTTAAAGTTCTAAATGATGAAGTAACTGAAATGGAAAGAGAAAATCTTATGGCTTCCCTTACCAACCTTCAAATGAATTTTGTAAAAGCTTTTGGAGTATAAATCAAAGTAAAATATATATTTACAGTGAAAGGCTTGAGAATATGGCTGTATGGAAATGTTCTTCATGCGGAGCAGAAAAAGAAGGCAGATGCAAACCAAGAAAATGCGATTGCGGTGCCAGCGAATGCTTTGAAAAGAAAAACTAAATTTTTTTATTTTTTGCTTGTTTTGATTTAAATAAAAACTATTATATGTTAAACGATCCTGCTTTTAAGGAAGATTCTCTTAAATCAGTCAGTACTTTTTTGGGATTTTCGGAATGGTAGAATGCTGTTCCGACCGTAAAGTAATTTGCTCCGGCAAGCGTTGCTTTTTTTATTGTCTCCTCGTTTATGCCTCCATCGGTTCCAATTTCAAATATAAATTTACGGCTTGCATTTTCATTATATTTTCTCAAAGCAAAATCGGCTTTTTGAATTTTTAAATTCATGTTTTCAATGAATACCTGACCGCCATAACCTGGCTCAACAGTCATTATGAGAAGAAAGTCAAGTATTTCAATAATATTATTAATAGCAGAAATAGAAGTTGCAGGATTTAAAGCAAGACCGGCTTTTACATTGCAATCTTTTAATTTTTTAAGGCATCGGTAAATATGCCTGCAGGATTCTGCATGAATAATGATAGTATCTGAACCTGTGTCAATAAAACTCTCCAGCTGCTCATCCGTGTTGGCAATCATGAGATGTGTGTGAACAGGAACAGAGGAGTACTTCTTTATACTTTTAACCATCATCTGACCAAAAGTTATATCTGGAACAAAACTGCCATCCATTACGTCGAGATGAATAAAATCAGCGCCGGCATCCAGAGCTTTTTTTATTTCTCTTTCGAAATTAAGATAATCAGCATTGAGTATTGAAATGCCTATATTTATTTTTTTTCGGTATTCCATAATTTTTTAAGTAGACCTGATAATGCCAGATATTAAGATAAATCTGCATCTCCGTCCAGTGCTTTTTTTATTTATTTTTTAATATAGTATAACCAGCGTGATAATTGAAAGCCTGAATTATTTTTTTGGTATTCCATATTTACTTATAAAATTTAATCATGTCAGATAGCGTGAGAGGCTTATAATCGCCTGCATGTCCCGCAGTTCCATAATCCAGCATTTTGCCCTTAACTGTCTCGTAAACTGCTTTTCTTGCTTCTCCGAAATAATCTCTTGGATCAAATACTTCAGTGTGCTGTGCAAGATAACTTCTTATTGCCCCGGTCATTGCAAGCCTTCCGTCAGTGTCAACATTTATTTTTTTTACCCCTCTTTTTATAGCTTCCTGTATCGAGTCCATAGGGACGCCCATTGTGTGCTCAAGGGTACCACCAAACTTGTTAATAATGTCGATCAGATATGCCGGAACCGATGAAGAGCCATGCATGACAAGCGGAGTATTAGGGAGTCTTTTTTTGACTTCGGTAATTATATCCAGTGCAAGAACGGGAGTTTCTTTAAATTTGTAAGCGCCATGGCTTGTTCCGATTGCAAGAGCAAGAGCATCTACTTTGGTAAGTCTGACAAATTTTTCGGCTTCTTCCGGATCTGTAAGCATTATATGCCCCGATCCAACACCATCTTCAATTCCACCAAGTGTGCCAAGCTCACCTTCAACAGTTACTACGAACTTATGAGCGTATTCGGTAACTCTTGCAGTAACTTCAACGTTTTCTTCAAAAGTAGTATGAGTTTTTGAATCTTCTTTAAGCGATCCGTCTATCATAATTGAAGAAAACCCAAGCTCAACAGCCATTTTGCATGTTTCAAAATTATTGCCATGGTCAAGGTGAACTGCGATTGGAATTTCAGGATTGTCTTCGGCAGCTGCAACCATAAGATATTTCAAATAAAGCATTTTGGTATATTTCAGGGCTCCTCTCGAAGCCTGCATTATAACAGGAGATTTTGTCTCCTCGGCAGCCTGCATTATTCCCTGTATCTGCTCCATGTTATTAACATTAAAAGCACCTACTCCATATCCACCCTTTATGGCCTCATCAAGAATTTGTTTCATTGGTACTATTGGCAAAATATTCCTCCCCTTTAAATTTTATAAAACACAGTATTGATTTTAAGAACAAATTATTTATAAAAGTTTCGCCATTCTCTGCGCCAGTTTAATAACCTTTTTAGTAGAGCAAGTCTTAACATTGAATTCTTTGCTATCAGACGCATTGTATTAATAATGACCATAGTAGCTGCAATTATTTTTCAATATACATTATTATCAGGTATTTTAAAATCATTTTTATATTTCATGTTTCTTATCCCAAGCCAGTTTGATGCAGGAAATGAAAAGAAAATTAATCGCTTTATAAAATATTAATTAACGTATGACCTTTAAAGATGTAAAATTTCACTAATTGGATTTTAAATCAGTTTTTACCGGAAAGATGGTAAAAGGGTGAATCTTATAAAAGCTTTAAACACTATTTAAACAAATAGCTCATTTAAAAATGATTTGCTCCCAAGAGCTCATCAGCTTCTGGCAAGCATTAAGCTAAAATGATCCAATTATAAAAAATTTAAGCTCACCTAAGTGTATGTTTCGTTAAGACAGAGCTATTTGCCAGGAACCTATTAAGTTTAAAAATATTTAAGAAAACAGGAGAAAAAATGGAAGAGAAAATAAAACAGGCGCGTAATCTATTGGAAGACTATAAAGGAAGAAAATTTTCATTCGGGCTGGGCTGCCTTCCTGATCTGGGAGAATTTGTTTTGGAATACGGAAGCGAAACTTTTCTGATTATTTCTCAAAATGAATGGGCTGTATCTTTAAGAAAAGAGGTTTGCCATATATTGGAAAAAAACAAAATTGACATAATTGCGCAAACAGGAACTTCAGGAGAGAATACTCCGATAGAGGATGTGTTTGCACTGGCCGATCTCATTAGATCTGTTCGACCCAAAAGCATTGTCTGTGTCGGAGGAGGATCTGCAATTGATTGTGCCAAAGCCGCAAATGTTCTTTCAGTTTTAAGCTCAGATAATAAAAATCTGGAAGAATTTTATGGAGTTGGGAAAGTAAGCGAGGCTATCGGCAAAACTGACGGATTAAGATTATATCCACTGATTGCTGTGGAAGTTGCGGCAGGCTCAGGATCCCACATTACAAAGTACTCAAATGTAACAGATTTAAATGCGGGCCAGAAAAAATTAATTGTCGATGAAGCCATTATTCCGGACAGGTCTGTTTTTGACTATCTTACAACTCTAACCATGCCTGCCGGACTTACCAAAGACGGAGCAATGGATGGTTTTTCCCACTGTCTCGAAGTTTACTACGGAGCAGACGAGAAAGCTAAAAATTTTAAACTTGTTGAGGAAATATGCCTTACAGGAATTGAGCTTATTATTGATAATCTGCCTTCGCTTGTCAAAGATTTAAAAAGTGAGAAAATGCGTGAAAAAATTGGCATTGCCACTGACCTTGGGGCATATGCAATAACAATACTTGGAACAAGCGGAGCACATCTTAACAGCTTTTCGTTTGTAGATGTTCTGACACATGGCAAAGCCTGTGCAGTATTAAATCCTTATTATACGGTTTTCTTTTCACCGGCCATAGAAAGCAAGCTGCTTAAAATTGCAGCCATATATAAAAATTATATTGAAAAAGATTTTTTGAAACTTAAAGGAAAAGAGCTGGGCATTGCGCTGGCAAGAGCAATGATAAGGTTTTCCGCAGAGATCAGATTCCCTGCGACCCTTGGTGAGATAGATGGTTTTACTGACAGTCATATCGAAAAAGCATTAATGGCTGCTAAAAATCCACAGATGAAGTCAAAACTTGACAATATGCCCGTCCCGCTTACAGCAGAGAAAGTGGATGGATTTATGAGGCCAATACTGGAAGCAGCCAAAACAGGTGATTTTGACAAAATAGAGACAATTAAATAAAAAAGCAAAAAATCAATAATAATTAATCTGCTTTAATTCTATTGCCAGTATAAATTTTTTATTATTTGTACGTATCTTAATCAATAATTTAATAAAATTTATCAACGAATGGATAAAATAAAAATGCAGGAAACGGACTTATTAAAAATAATCACTTTTAACTCGGAATACGACAATACAAAAAGAGAAATGCTTTTGGCCCTGCCCCTAAAATGGGATAAAAATAAAAAATACAGCCTCGTAATAAGCCCGCACTTTTTCGGAGCTACTTATTTTGAAAACTATTATTTAGGTGCTGCTGCAATGATAGAACCATTTTTGGGCTGGAAGGGGCTGGCTTCAAAATATAATGTAATGGTGGCAATACCTTACGGTCACGGAAGAGTTCGCGACAGGGAAAGCCTTGCTTATGAAGGCCAGATTTACGATTTGTCAAAATTCCCGGCAATGCTTGAATCAATTGGGTACAGAATTAACAAGGTTTATGCCGGTGGAATCAGTATGGGTGGTATGGAAACCCTTACTCTGGCCGGAAAATTTCCTGAAATTTTCAGTGCAGCTTTTTCTTATAATGGGATAGCCGATCTTTCTGCCTGGTGTGAAGATGTGGAAAATGGCAAAACAGACAAAAAGATGATGGAGATGGAAGTAACAAAACTTGTTTCTGAAGAAACAGGGTCAACTCCTGATAAAAATAAAAAAGAATATTTAAAAAGAAGTGCTGTTAATTATATCGAAAATCTCTCCAAAATACCTCTTATGATTTATTGGAGCAGCATGGAAAGCATTGTTGTCAGCCAGAAGACAAAGCAATCCAAAATGCTGGCCGATAAAATCAGATTAAATTATCCTGAAGCCGAAATCTTTGACCATGACCACAGTTTCGATCATGGTTTTAAGGAATTTAATGCGGAGGAAAAAATAAGATGTCATGAATTTTGTGACTTTGACAAAGCTACGGAATGGTTATTAAACTATTAAACTGAGCCTGGAAATGTGTATTTTAAATATTTGACAATTTGCTTTTTAATGAATATAATCATATGCATAAAAATGCAATAAAATCATAACAATACGAGGTAGCAATATGATAGAAAGAAAGCAGGATTACTTCAGAGTCCCAATAACTATGCCCTCTGATATGGTTGCTTATCTTGAAAATTTAGGAATCCAGTGCAAAAAATCCGGTGGACACAAAATTGCAAACACAATGATTGTAAGATCGGCGATAAGACTTTTGATGGCGCTGGAACCGGATCTCTCTAAGGTAAAGACGGAAGAAGAGCTGGAGTCCAGACTAAGAGAATCTGCAAAGAAATATAAATAGAAACAAAAAGATAAGCAAACAACAGAGTCCGGTGAAATTATTTGCCATGGCATAATTTTTTAGGATTAAGATCTGTCATATTCCCTCTAATACTAAAAATTACTTGTGCAAAATAGTGCTGTTTGTATTTTCGTGATCATTAAGTTTTTTAATGTTTATTTGGTTTGAGGTAAATAATTAATCAAAATAACCTGATTAGTTTTTGGTGAACAATGGACTGAAATGGTCGGGGCAAAAATATTTTAAGCCTGACTTAAGCAAGTAATTCATAAAAAGCTGAGGCAGGCACCAGAAAGCATTTACAAGTGCATGATGATGCCGTTACTTTAATACATTATATTAAAAATAAGTTTTAAGAAACAATGGAAAAGATCAATAAAGAGCTATTAATAGTTGGGGCAGGACCGGCTGGTCTCGGAGCAGCAATTTATGCACACAGAGCAGGAATTAATTTTTCCATTGCGGACAAATATATGGCTGGAGGGCAGATAATTACAACTGCCGAGATAGATAATTATCCTGGTTTTTATAATGACATTTCCGGATATGATCTGATGCAGAACATTATTTCACATGTTAAAAAATTTGGAGTACAAATAAATGAATTTTGTGAAATTAATACAATTACCATAAGTGATAATGGTGAAAAAAAATTTATCTGCTCGTCAGAAGAATTTGAATTCAGTGTTAATGCTGTAATTTTTGCAACAGGGGCAAGCCCTAAAAAACTGGGAGCAGAAGGGGAAGACGCTTTGATAGGGAAGGGAATTTCTTTTTGCGCAACCTGCGATGGCGCATTATATAAAAATAAAACTGTTGCCGTAATTGGCGGCGGTAATTCGGCCATTGAGGAAGCATTATTTTTGACTAAATTTGCTGAAAGAGTTTATGTAATACACAGACGAGACGAATTAAGGGCTGTAAAAGTTATTCAGGAGAAAGCTTTTGAAAATAAAAAAGTTGTTTTTATTTTAAACAGTGAAATTATAAAATTTATTGGCAGAGACAGGATTGAAGAAATAATTATAAAAAACAAAAAAACAGCCAAAGTTAAAAATTTAAAGATAGATGGTGTTTTTGAGTATGTTGGAATAAATCCAAATTCATTGCTGCTAAACGGCATTGTAGATTTTGATGAATATGGCTATATCATTGCTGATAAAAACATGCAGACTTCCACTATAGGATTATTTGCTGCCGGTGATATCAGAAATTCTGTTTTAAAACAGGTGATTACAGCAGTTGCGGATGGAGCTCTTGCAGCAACATCAGCAGAAAAATTTTTATCAGGTTTATCATAAAAAATATTCGTATCTTTTGCCTGATTAATATAATTAATTTTTTTACGGGAGCAGGAAAGTGACTTTAACTAAAAAAGGCTCAAGAGGCGCAAAGGTTCTCGATATACAGAGAAGAATCAGACTTCTGGGTTATGGACTTGGGCCGGGGGAAATAGACGGAATATTTGGCCCTCAGACTGAAAATGCTGTAAAAAAATTCCAGCAGGACAGGTCAGTATCTGTAACCGGAATAGTTGATGACGAATGCTGGCAGGAGCTGGTAGACGCAGGATATTCCATAGGGGAAAGGATGCTGTATTTAAAAGAACCGGCATTCAGGGGAGATGACGTAAAGATTCTGCAGTTATGGCTCAAAACTTTAGGCTTTTTTAAAAATAATGAAAGCGGAATATTTGATAAAAGCACACATAATGCTTTGGTTGATTTTCAAAAAAATATGAAACTCAATCCTGACGGTATTCTGGGCGTTGATACTCTTGTTCAGCTAAACAGCTTAAAGAGGATAATTAATGAAAAACAAAGTTCAAATTTTCCGGTTATAAAGGATAAACAAAAGAAAAAGAACAAAAAAATAAAAATAATACTTGATTATGGAGAGATATCATCTGAAGCAATTAAAGAAAAAAGGAATTACGATAAAAACGACTTGCAAATCTGCAGCAGGATATCCGACAAGTGCAGGGTCCTTTTGGCGGAAGAATTTGAAGTTATCTCTACAGTTAATGAATCCGGGAAAATTTTTCCAGGTCTTTACAGCAGAATAAAGAGAGCAAACAAGAGTAAGGGAGATCTGCTTTTAAGCATTAATCTTAATTATTGTTCAGATCCAAAGGCCAGTGGATCAAGCTGTTATTATTTTAAAGGATTAAAATCTTTTTCAGTAGGAGGTAAAAAGATAGCAGAAATTATCCAGGAAAAATTGATAAATAAATTAAAAATGACTGACTGCAGAGTTCATGGAACAGGTTATGCTATTTTAAAAGATACAAGCATGACATCAGTTCTAATTGAGCCGGGTTTTATTTCAAATAGTTTTGAAGCTTTTAATTTACAGGATAATGATTATCAGGATAAAATAAGTTTATGTATATGCGAAGCAGTTAAAGAGTATCTGAGTGAATAAAATAACAGGTCGAAAAGATAAAAATAATAATTATTTTTTTGAGGTATGGTTGTTTAAGCAAATCGACAAGTTAAAAAGGAAAAAATTATGTCTAAAGCCGCAGTCATTTTACTGGCTGTAATAATTGCCTCAGCATCACTACTTTCCTTCGGCTGTAGTTTTGCAGACATTAAAATAGACGCTGCTTACATACTAAAAACAGATCCAGAGAAGACAGTTATAGATTTTTTAAAGTCGTTAAATACCAAATCACCAACATTTGTTTACGATAATTTATTATCCGTAAAAGATAAAGACAATATAAGCAAAGATAAATTTATCGAAGAGCTAAGCCTTATTCTGACTGATGTTGATGAAATTGAAATATTAAAAACGACCTATCTGGGTTATGAGGATAGTGAAAATATTGTAAAAGTAGTGGTGGAATTTAAAGTCATATATAAAAACAGTGAAGTCAATAATTATAAAAAATATATATATCTTGTCGAAGAAAACCAAAAGTGGAAAATTGTCTTTGAAAAGACTTTTATATAATTATTTTAAAAAAAGAAAAAAGTAAAATGAAAAAAAACTACAGAATTATATCAATTATTTTTATAGTTTCTTTTTTGGGTTTGTCTATTCCTTCCTGCAGTGCTGCCAATTCCGGGACATCAGGCAATATTTCTGCTACCACCAAACGTACTTCTGATGAGACAAGCTCAAGTTTTGACCTGACTGAAGAATTAAATACTTTAAAAGAAAAACTTGTAAACCCTCCTGTAGTAACTTCTCACAAGCCTTTTCAGGAGCTGTCAGCTAACAGCGGTAAAGAACTTGTTATCATAAAAGGCAAATCAGATATCGACACAATTATTGTTTTGAAGGTAAATGGAGTATTAATTGATAAAAAATATACTGTCGACAGCAGTGGAAATTTTGAGACCGGTGACGGAGTAGAAATAGTTGAGGGTACAAATACTATAGAGGTATATGCTGTTAATGCAGGTGGAGACAAAAGCGATCCAACAAAACTTACTTTTTTTTTGAATGCCCAGCAGGATCTTGATTTTAATATATATGAAAATGCTGAAAATCTGGCTGAAATTTCAAGTCTGTTTTATTCCAAAGAAATTGAACCATTAGTATTTATCAGGGGAGTTGCTTTGCCGCTTGTTGACGTATTCTTAAAAGTTAATGACAAGATCATAGGTCAGACCCTGTCAGGAGAAACAGGCGTATTTTCTTTTTCGGGCATACAATTATCACAGGGCTCTAACATCATCTCTGCATGGTATTCTTCAGGCGACAATCAGCCAAGCGCACAAGTGGACAAAGAAATAAATGTTTCCAAAGACCTGGTTTCTCCTGATCCTTCAAGTCTTATCGGTTTCATAGATAGTACGGGAAATCATTTAAGCTGGGTTCAAAGTACGGATGATAAATTTGTTTCTTATAAAATTGTAAGAGTTGATAATCCGGCAGTAAATCCTATCTATCCTGAAAATGATGTCATCGCAACTATATCTGATAAAAATATAATAAATTATACAGATACTGATATTATTCCCGGGAAAGCTTATTTTTATACACTGTGGATTTTGGATGAGGCAGGGAATCTGACCAGCAGCAATGTTCTCCCTCTCCCGACTCCCAAATATGCTATTTCAATAAACAGGATGCCAGTACTGCAGGAAAATATTATTGCCAGAAGAGGATGGTATTATGAATATTATGAGCTTACAAACACGGGTAATGTCCCTGTATATATTCAGCCAATTCTTGTGTGGATTCTTTTGGAACCTGAATCACAGGAGAGTTTGGCTTTAAATCCATTATGGGCTGTATATATCTGGGATCCAAAACTCGGAGATAATTATTATTATAAAAATGAAGGTATTAGGGAATCAATTGTTTCTGATTGGGTGATAGGCAGAAAAAAAACGGTGGATGTAGTTTATGCGGGTGATACCAAAACAACTACTGTTATAGAATATCATGAATTATCTGAAGATAATCCTAGTAAAAAAGTAGTGACATATTATACTATTACAACAATTACCACCGAAAATATTATAACAGGCGTTCTAGAAACTGGTGTACCTGTTCAGAGCGAGCTAATTACGGCT
>CAYNMO010000013.1:12116-19517 GCA_964398155.1 uncultured Actinomycetota bacterium
CTATAGTTAAACCGCATACAGATGGCTTCACCACCATTGAAGCAATAAAACCTGGCGACAAAATAAGAGTTGCTGTCTTGATTGCAAATGTTGCTGCTGACAAAGGCGATAAAATTGCAGTCCATTTTAATTTTGCACCTGCTGACAGTACAGGAGCCTATTTCACTGATGACATAGTCTCAACAGGAGATATATTTGTCACAAGCAGCGGAAAATAAATAGTCGGCTGGCAATAACTTTCTCATATTTTTAAATAAGCTTTTTTTATTTATGAAATTATTTTGTGTTATTATATAATAACATTTTAAATTATTTCCTGTGTTTGAATTAAATACTATTAAAGAATTGGAAGCTGCAAATGAAAGAAAAGAAAGATAAAGAAAAAACAAATATGGACAGCAATAATAATAAAGAAACCAAGGGCAATGGAGATTATCTGGAATCACTTGCAACTGATGGCTCTATAAAGCAGGATATGATTTCCGAAGAACTTTTAGAGGAAATAAAGCTTCTCAGGGAAGAAATTGAAAATTCCAAAAAAGCAGAGGCTGAATATACTGACCGGATAAAAAGGATACAGGCAGACTATGATAATTATAGGAAAAGAACTTTAAGAGAACATATTGAGCTTATTAAAAGAGCAAATAAAGATCTTATAGACAAAATTCTGCCGGTTTTGGACAGTTTTGAAAACGCTCTTGTCGTTACTGAGAAGTCTGACAAAATTGAAGATGAGTTTCATAAGGGAGTCAGGATGATCTATGGCAAACTAATGGATGTTCTTGAAAAAGAAGGGTTAAAAATTATAGATCCGGCAGGAAAAGAATTTGACCCTCAGATATGTGAGGCCGCAGTTTCAGAAGCAAGCGACAAGTTTAAGGATCAGCAGATAATTTCAGTTTTAAGAAAAGGTTATATGCTCAGTGATCATGTGATACGACCGGCCGTTGTAAAGGTTTGTGTTAAAAAGTAGATTTTGGTTTTTTAACTGATAATTTTTATCAGTTATGTTTATTTTAAAATGGCTTATAATATGGCACAGATTCAATTATAAGAATGGCATACCGTTTTTTAAGTAGAAAGGCATGAAAGTGACTAAAAAATTCGCTATAGGATGTGTTGTTGTATTTATACTGGTCGTACTGATAGCTGTTGCAATATTTTTTGGTGTAACAATTAATATCAGAAACAATATGACAGCAAAAAGTGTAAAGGTTGATGAAGGATGGTCTCAGGTTCAGAATGTTTACCAGAGAAGAATTGATCTTATTCCAAATCTTGCCGAATCAGCAAAAGCATATTTAAAGCTCGAAAAAGATATATTTGTTGCCATTGCAGATGCAAGAGCAGGCGTTTCAGCCGCAAAAACACCGGCCGCTCTCGATAGTGCTACTAAGGAAGTCAACTCCTTTATTAGAGATTTCAGGGTGGTAGTTGAAGATACTCCCGAACTTAAAGCAAGTGAGACAATAAAAGATTTAATGAATCAGCTTGAAGGTACTGAAAACAGAATTACTGTTGAAAGACAGAGATTCAATGAATATGTCGGTGGATATAATACTTATATCAGGATGTGGCCTCAAAGCATACTTGCTTCCAAATATGGATTTGAGCCCAGAGATTTTTTCCAGGCAGAAGCCGGTGCCGATACAGCACCAGACATAAATTTAAATATTGATAGCTCGACAACTAAAAATTAATAACTATTTGATTTAAGTTTTGCAAATTTATTTACATTTATCTGTCAGACGAAAGGCAGTAATGCAGTTTTTCCGTTTATTTATTAACAAAGTCAGAATTTTTATACTGGTAATATTGATTATTGGCGTTTTTATGCCTCTGTTTTTTGTATTTCCTCAAATGGTATATGCTGAGGTAAAGTATCCCGAATACAATGGGTTTGTTAATGATTTTGCCGGAATTCTTGATTCTTCCACAATTGATAAAATTTCCGGAGTTGTAAATGAAGTAAATAGCAAAACAACCGCCGAAATTGCTGTAGTTACGGTCAAAAATTTACAGGGCATTACAGTAGAGGAATACGCAGTTGAGTTATTTCAAAAGTGGGGGATAGGTAAAAAAGACAAAGACAATGGTATCCTTCTCCTTATTTCAGAAGAAGACAGAAAGTTAAGGATAGAAGTAGGATATGGTCTTGAAGGTGTTGTAACCGATCTGGAAGCAGGAAGAATTATTGACAACATCATCGTTCCTCAGTTTAAAGCAGGGGATTATAATACCGGAACTTACAACGGAGTAATTGCGATAGCAAATGAAATTTATACAGATGCGGGATTGCCTGTGGCAGGTGAAGTTGCTTCTGTTGAATACAGCAGCCCAAAAGACCCGCCATATTTCTGGATTTGCTGTGCTCCTTTTTTTGGAATTATTTTTATAATTGTAACCCTTGTAAATATTTTTTCAAGAAAATGCCCCAAGTGCAAAAAATTTAAATTAAAGACAACAGTAAAAGTTATTACACCGGCAACTTATACAGAATCAGGATCAGAGATCGTAATAAGAGATTGCAGCAACTGTGGTTTTCATGATGAAAAAACGAGAAAAATTTCCAGAAAAACAAGGTCTTCAGGCGTAGGATTTTTTAGCGGCGGCGGCGGCAGCTCAGGCGGCGGCGGCGGCGGATTTGGCGGCGGCAGCTCAGGCGGCGGCGGCAGCTCAGGCGGATGGTAAACTTTGACCAAAACATATAATTGACAGTAAAAAATGGGTAATTAATAAATTATTTATGATATTTATGATAAAATATTAATAAATAGTAAATTTTTATTATTTTCTCCATAAACAAGGAGGCAAAAGTGAAAAAAAGTCTGTTTTCTATATTATTAATAGTTGTTTCGCTGGTATTTTTAAGCCTTGTCATTCTTCCTGGATGCTCAAGCAGCAGAACTTCGGAAGCAGGAGCACCGGCAGACGAACAGCTAAAAAGTGTTACTCAGGAGGCCTCTTCTGCCTCACCAGAATCAACTGCGGCTATTGCCATGACTGAAGCAGGTGCGTCTCAGGATCAGTCTGGAGCCAATCTTCCGGTCATTCAGCCCAAAATAATTAAATCAGCTGTTGTATCTATTGAAGTGGCAAAAGGGACATTTGAGGAAGGTATGGCAAAAGCCACTAAAACTGCTGAAGCAATGGGTGGCTATGTCAGTACAACGGAAAGCTATTCCGATGCAGATGGTAAACTTACAAGCGGAAGAATTGTAATAAGGGTGCCTGGTGAAAAATTTAATACTGCAATCGATGACATCAAGAAGGCAGGCGAACTTAAATCAATATCCATAACCGGACAGGATGTAACACAGGAATACGTTGATCTTGAGAGCAGGCTGAAGAATTTTGTAGCCCAGGAAAAAATACTGCTGGAATTAATGGATAAATCAACAACAGTTACAGACAGTATTGAAGTTCAAATGCAGTTAAGCAATGTTCAGGGCGAAATGGAAGTATTAAAGGGAAGGATGAATTACCTGGATAATCTTGTTGGCTTTTCAACAATAGACATTTATATTGCTGAGCCATCAGTTGTACCTCCTGTTGAAGCCGGGGGATTTGTAAATGCTGTGAAGCGTGGCGCGGAAGGTGCAATCAAAGTATTAAACGGGCTTGCATTTTTCCTTATAGCCATAAGCCCTATTCTTGTTCTGGCTGCGATAGTTCTTATTATTATCTGGCTTTCCATCAGATCCAAAAATAAAAAAAGAGCTCAAAAAAAAGCAGCAGATGCGATTATAGCTCAAACAGAAAATATTTCAGAAAAGAAAGTGTAGAGGACTATGAAAAAAGGTGACGTTTTTGGTTTTATTTTTCTTGCTTTAGGAGTAGGCCTGGCGGCAGGAATATTAATGGCTCCCAAATCAGGGAAAGAAACCAGAAAAGATTTGTCTGAAAAGTTTGAAAAGGGGTTTGAGGAAGCCTGTGATTTTATGACTTATGAATCAGGCCGCATCAAAAGCAAAGTTACTGAAACAGTAGATAATTTAAGAAGTAAATTTGATGAAAATAAATAAAATGTATATTGGCCAAATTTAACTTTTAAGGTTAAATAAAATTCGGATAAAGTGTTTATAAATTTAAAGCATGCCTGCAGGTTTTGATTTTGCAGGCATGCTTTTTTATAAAATACTCTGATTTTTACTCATGTCTGAGTGCTTCAATTGGATTGAGCTTTGCAGCACTCATAGCCGGATATATACCAAAAAACAATCCTACAAAAGTTGAGAAAGAAATTGCAAGCAAAACAGAAGAAAGGGATATACTGGTAGAAATAGGTGAGTACTTGTTTAATAGAATGGAAATAATGTATGCAAAAACTATCCCCATTAACCCTCCGGTCAGACTAAGTACAACGCTTTCAGTTAAAAACTGGGTCAGAATATCTTTATTTTTTGCGCCGATTGCTTTTCTTATACCTATTTCTCTTGTTCTTTCAGTAACTGAAACCAGCATGATATTCATTATCCCAATGCCGCCCACTAAAAGAGAAATAGCAGCGATACTGCTTATTGCGATTGTGAAAATATTTGTGACTGCACTTAGAGTATTTAAAATTTCAGTCTGGCTTTGAATACTGAAATCATTTTTTTCACCTGATTTAATGCCGTGCTGCTTATTTAATATCCTGGTTATTTCTTCTGAAGCGACAGCCATTTCTTTTTCGTTTGCAGTCTTTGCCATTATAAGATTAAGATAATTCTGGCCGTACAGTTTATTCATGGCGGTTGTAATAGGTATTGCAATTGTATTATCCTGATCCTGCCCGAAAGTATTCGTGCCTTTTGGTTTTATGGTCCCAATAACTTTAAAGTTTTTACCCATAATCTTTATGCTTTTCCCGACAGGGTCATCCGTCCCAAATAGTTTTTCTCTGATAGTTTTGCCCAGGACCGCTACATTTGCAGAGTTGCCAACGTCACTTTTTGAAAAAAACTTGCCTGTGTCTATTTCAAAATTATAAACACTGACAGCACTTTCGCTTGTGGCATAAATTGAAACATTAGAACCTTTATTCATATAGACAACAGGGGCAGCACTTAAAATAAGAGGCATGACACCTTCCACGTGTTTTGCGTATTTTTCTATTGCATCAATATCCTGTAATTTTAATGATTCCTTGCCTGAGGAGCTGAACTGATTCATCGGCCCCATATCTCTCTGGCTGTCGCCAGGCATTATAATTACCAGATTAGATCCGATCCCCTGGATACTTTTAATAACAGAGTCCTGTGCTCCTGCACCGATTGACATCACTGCCACAACTGCGCCAACTCCTATTATTATTCCAAGCATGGTAAGCACTGACCTTAATTTGTTTAAAAATAAGGATTGAAAAGCTATTTTTATGTTTTCACTAAAAGTTCTCATTTTTTTATTTTCTAAATATGTATTATTTTAATTTGAAGCAGAAATTCTGTCTTCAAGATTGGGCATCTTTAAAAGTATTTCTTCAGCCGACGAAGGGTTTTCTATTATTTCTTCTTTTATTATCAATCCATCTCTTAAATAAATTATCTTATTGGTATGCAGCGCAATATCAAGCTCATGAGTAACTAAAATAATGGTCTTTCCTTCCCTGTTTAATTTTTGAAATATTGCCATTATCTCTTCGCCGGTTCTGGAATCAAGGTTTCCTGTCGGCTCATCAGCCAGTATGATTGTAGGATTATTGATTAACGCCCTTGCAATTGCAACTCTCTGTCTTTCTCCACCTGATAACTCACTGGGCTTGTTTTTTTCTTTGTTCTTAAGGCCTACCGATTCAATATATTCATGAATTTTTTTGTTCTTGTTTTTAATTTTTAACCTTGTGTAAATGGTAGGAAGCTCTACGTTCTGAAACGTGCTCAGCCTTGCAAGAAGATTAAATGTCTGGAAAACAAATCCAACCTTTTTATTTCTTATTTCTGCAAGCTGGTTGTCATTTAATTTGCTTACATCAATGCTTTCAATAAAATATTTGCCTGAATCAGGGATATCAAGACATCCAATCATATTCATAAGAGTAGACTTCCCGGAACCTGAAGGCCCCATTATTGCTACAAATTCTCCTTCATTTATCTGAAGATCAATTCCTCTTAATGCGCGAACTTTAAAATCCCCGATTTTATATGTCTTTGCAAGATTTTCAATTTTAATGATTATTTTATCAGTCATTATTTATTAATTATTGGTTATTATTGTTTTGCCTGAACTTGCCAGGTGATACTTTTTTATTTTATTAAAAAAAATTAATTATTGCTCATAAAGGATAAAGGATTACTGCTTTGCTCTGGTTTTGACAATAAAACCTTGTCGCCTTCATTTATCCCGGATATTATTTCCGTATTTTCAAAATCACTTGCACCTGTTTTAACTTCTTGGGCAACCGGATCACCCTTTTCATTTAGAATCCACACAATGCTTTTTCCGTTTTCTTCAAAAACTGAAAGGGAAGAAACAAGCAGTACATTTTCAATTTTACTTATATAGATTGTTGTATTGGCTGAAATTCCAGGCAGCAGCAGATCAGGTCTTGCATCTTTTGGCAGAATTGTCACCTGAAAACTTATTACACCTGCTGTATTTTTAGAAATTGGTGATATTTTATCAACGATTCCCTTTATTGTTTCATCAGGATAGGCGTCGACAATAATATCAACGTCCTGTCCTTTTTTGATTTTACCTATGTCAGTTTCTTCAATATCGGTTTTGATTTCAAAATCATTGCTTATAACTGTAACAGCAGTAAGTGCGGGGCTTAAATATTCTCCTTCTTTAAAATTAACATTTTGCACAAATCCATCAAAAGGCATTACTATCACGGAATTTTCCAGATCTATGCTGGCAATATCCATGTTTATTTTGGCCAGATTAATCTGGGACTGGGTATTGTTTATACTTTCAACGGTTGCAGAAATCTGTTTTTCTGCCAGTTCCAGGCTCGAAACAGTGTTCCAGTATGCAATTGACTGATTAATCAAAGCCTGCGCATAAAGGCCTTCAGCTGTTTCGCCACTTAAGTGAGCCTGAGCTTCTGACGAGACAATAGCTGCTGCCGCAGAATTTAAAGAAGAGGTTGCATTGGTTACGGCAGTATTATAAGCTGCCTGCGCATTTGCCGCTGCTGCTTCGTATGGAGATAATGCAACATTTTTTACACTGTTATTATTTGCAACGCTTAGCTGATAATTTGCCTGATCCAGTGCAGTCTGTGCCTGATTAATGGAAGCATTGTAAGAATTCTGTGCATTTATAAGAGAAGTTCTGGCAGCTTCTATTGAAGCGCTGCCAACACCATTTGTATTTTCAAGGCTGTTTAAAGCATTTCCGGTAGCCTGCTCTGCAAGCTTTATATTATCCTTGGTAATCTGTGTTTGTCGTGCTGAACTTCCAGCGGCAACCAATACA
>CAYNMO010000013.1:19527-20516 GCA_964398155.1 uncultured Actinomycetota bacterium
CATGATTTGCATCCAGGGCACTTTGATAATTTATTTGTGCGACCAGCATTGCAGATTCTGCTATTTTAATATTCTCTTTTGCCTGATTTACTACCAATTTTGTTTTTCTATTGTCAATTTCAATGAGAACATCTCCTTTTTTTAAAACGTCCCCTTTTTCAACTGATTTCAATACTTTTCCCGAGGCGGGAAGAGAAAGGTTTTTTGACTGTCCGGCCTCAACATTTCCCGAAACATCCACGCTTTGGGTAATATTACCGCGGGCAACAACTGTAGTTTCAGCAGTAACAGCTGTTTTTTTGCAGGAGAACATAAATGCCGTGCTTATGCATAAAAATACTATTAATAAAGCTGAAATTATTTTGGAATACTTAAAATTATTTTTTAAATTTAGTTCCTGTCTCATAAAATCTCACCTGTTATAAACAAAATTTAATATTATTAAATAAAAGATAAAAAGCAGTATCAGGATTAAAAATTATAATAAAGCAAATTAAGTTTTATTTTTATCCTCTGCTGTTTTAATATTTTCAATATTTTCCAATATTTCCGTGGCAAATTCTTTTAATTTGTCTGATTTAATAATTACTATCCCTCTTTTCATATTTGCAACAATAATCAGATTATCGCCTGGTCTTATGGAAAACATATCCCTCGTTTCCTTCGGGATAACTATCTGGCCTCTTTCACCAACTTTGACTGTAGAAAAAGAAAGCTTTTCATTATTTAATTCAAACATATTTTAATAACTCCAATTATGCGCATGACTATATAAAAATCATACAAATCATATTAATTACATTCGTATGATTATATACACATGTTTATTTGTGTCAATATTTTATAATATTTTTAAGGATTTATGTTATAATCATAAACCGTCAGGCAATCCGAAACTTATATTTTGACTTATAGGAATTTTTTGTTAAAATTTTGTTGTTCTAAATCTTTAACTAAAAATAACTGATTTTTATAATTATAATTGATCC
>CAYNMO010000014.1:0-12681 GCA_964398155.1 uncultured Actinomycetota bacterium
TATACCATTTAAATGGAGATAAGTATGTCCATTACACATTATATAAATACAGGGGAGCCGAACATCTTTTTATCATCAGGCATGCATTGAAGATATATTTTCACCATCTTAAATCCTACAAAAGAGAGATATTAAACCTGGTATTTTTAAAAAAACTATTTCAGGTTAGTCAATTTATTTTGAAACACCTGTTTAACCCAAATAAGCTTCCTAAAATAAAATGATACATGAAAAACCTTTAATAATCTGTCTGACACCCATAAAAAATGAAGAATGGATCCTGGATCGTTTCTTAAAATGTGCCAGCCTATGGGCAGATAAAATAATTATCTCTGACCAGGGTTCTGAAGATAAGTCAATGGAGATTGCAAGAAGATATCCCAAAGTAACATTAATTGAAAATCCGGTTGATGATTATAATGAATATAAAATAAGAGTCGTTTTATTTGATGAAGCAAGGAAAATAAAAGGCAAAAAACTGCTGATTGCAATGGACGCTGATGAAACCTTTACACCTGATTTCGATAAAACCGATGACTGGCAGAGGCTTCTTAACGCATATCCCGGAACAATTATTAAATCAAAATTCGTAAATATAAGGCCGGATATGGAAAACTACTGGTTTGGGCCTTTTGACCTTGCCTGGGGGTTTATGAATGACGGCAACCCATATATTGCTGATAAAATCCATACTTCGCGAATGATTGAGCCTGGTGGAGCTGAAATTTTGCTTATAAAAGATTTTTATATTATGCATTATCAGTATGCTGACTGGGGCAGGATGAGTAGCAAACACAGATGGTATCAGTGTTGGGAGCGGGTAAATGATCCGGATAAAAGTGCTATAGAAATCTTTAGAGGCTACCATCACATGTATTCTGTAGGCAAAACAGACTTAAATGCGATACCAGACAATTGGTTTAATGATTATTTAAAATTAGGAATTGATTTAAAATATATAAAAAAAGACAATAATTATTACTGGGATAGAATTGTGCTTGATTATTTTAATAAATACGGTGTTAATTTATTCTCAAAAGAATATTTATGGGATGTTAGTTGGGTTGATAAAGCCTTATTTTATGGTTGTGGCAGTACTGAAAAATATAGAGATCCCAGAAAAGCTTTGCAAAAAACCATACATTTTTGGTTGAAGAAAACACAACCTTTCTATAAAAAATTATTCGTCAGGGCTGTAGACAAATTATTAAAAATTTTATTTAAATGGTAGATTGGTGATATTTTGCTGCTTAATATAATTACAATAACAAAAAATGATATAAGTGGGTTGGTTAAAACCATTGATAGCACGAGATTTATGAGAGATAATTATGATATTCATCAGGTAATTATTGACAGCAGTGACCAAAACATTAGTAATGAAATAGCCTTATTCTTAAAAAAAGAGAAAAATATACATTATAATTGGCAGAAGCCTTCGGGACGATCTTCAGCTTTTAATTTTGGGCTTAAACAGTCTGATTCAGAATGGGTCTGGTTCTTAAATGGAGGCGACAGACTTAACCCGGATTTAGATATAGAAAGTTTTTTAAAACTATTGGAACATAATAATGCAGATGCAATAATATTTCAGCTTGCCTATTTACAAAGCCAGACTACTTTCAGGCATCCATCTTTGTGGGCATTGTGGCCCCCGGTATTAAGTTGGATTCCGCATCCATCCACAATAACAAGAAGATATCTTTATGATAAATACGGGTTATTTGATGAGTCGCTCGACATTGCAATGGATTATGAATTCTGGCTGCGGTGTTTTTCAAAGAATGTTGTTGTAGACTTAATATCGATGCCAATTGCTGTGTTTGATGAAACGGGTGTATCAAATAAATTGGTCTATCAAACTAAAAGTGAAGTAAGGAAAATAATAAAAAGATATTTCTGGAAAATACTGAAATTATGGTTTTCAAATGGCTTGGTATTATTTAAAGCATTGAAAACATCTTCAAAATTTTCAAAATCTTAAGTTTGGGTAAAAGAATGAAATTATTGATAGTAGCAATGATAAACAGTGTACACACTGAAAGATGGATTTCGCAGATATCTGATCAGGGATGGGATTTATATCTTTTTCCGACAGACGTCTTTGCGGCTCCACACCCTTCTTTAAAAAAAATTAAAATCCATATGCCAAAATTAATCAGATATTTGGTAAAAACTTATATGGGGAATAAGAAAAAAAGTTTAGGCACAAAATATGATTTTGATTTGTTAACTTTAATGAGGCAGGACAATAATTCATTTTCAGGGATAAAAACATTGGTTAAAAAGTTATTGCATTATAACCAAGTGACAGAATTGGCAAAAGTAATAAAAAGAATAAAACCGGATATAATTCATTCCATGCATATACAGGATGCTGGATATATAACCTTAGAGGCTAAAAAAAAGACAAATGGTAAATTCCCAAAATGGATTTTAAACAATTGGGGTAGTGAAATAGATTTATTCAGCAGGATATCAAGCGAAGAACCAAAGATTAGAGAAGCATTAGAAAATTGTGATTATTACAAATGTGAATGCAGCAAAGATATTCCACTGGTAAAATTATTAGGATTTAAGGGTAAATTCCTGCCCGTAATACCAAACACTGGTGGGATAGACTTTGAGCTTGTTTCTAAGTTACGAAAACCTGGACTTATTTCTGATAAAAGACTTATTATGCTGAAGGGTTACCAAAACTGGGCTGGGCGCGCGCTTGTCGGACTTAGGGCTCTGGAAAGATGTGCTGACCTATTAAACGGCTACAGTATTGTAATTTATTCTGGTAAAACAGCTGATGTTATAATAGCTGCAGAGCTTTTTACAAAAAAGACCGGTATTGAAACTGAAATTATTCCATTTAATGTTTCTCATGAAAAAATACTGAACTTGCATGGTCAGGCAAGGATTTCAATTGGACTCAGTATTACTGATGCAATAAGTACTTCGTTGCTTGAAGCTATGGTCATGGGGTCTTTTCCAATTCAATCGGACACATCCTGTGCAAACGAGTGGTTTAAAGATGGTAAAACTGGTATATTGGTACCTCCTGAAGACCCTGAGGTAATAGAGGCAGCAATTCGTAAAGCCCTGACAGATGATGATTTGGTTAATAAAGCTGCAGAATTAAATTACAAAGAGTTGCTAATGAGACTGGAAATAACAAAGGTAAAAAAAGAAATTGTAGAAATGTATAAAGGAATATTAAGTGAGTAAGCATATTAATGAAATTGACTTCCTTCGTGGATTTGCAATTTTTGGGGTAGTTCTTATTCACGTTTCTTCTTATTATACAAAAATGACAAGTACTAATTTCCTTTTGTCTTTCAATGTTTTTGTTGACTGCTTTGTTAGTTATGCAATTCCATTATTTATATTTATTTCTGGTTTTGTACTGGCAGTTAACTATTATAAAGATTTCTCTATTTGGAATTTTTATAAAAAAAGATTACTATCAACAATTTCTCCGTATTTAATTTTTTCAATTCTTTATATCATCTTTACAAGTATAAAAATTGAACCCTTTGGATTTGAATTGCCCTCATGGAAAGAAGTTTTAATAAGAATTGTTACAGGAAATGGTTATTATCATTTATGGTTTTTTGCGCTAATAATACAGTTTTATTTGTTTTATCCCCTGATAATAAAAGCTTACAGGTTTTTTAAGTTTATAAATCTTGATTACTTACCACTAACTATTTCACTTATAATTCATTTTTGCTGGAATCTTTATGGAAATTTATTAATCAATTTAATCCCGGAAAATTCTTTTGTTTTTCCAATAATGAGCTTTATAATTGGAAAATTTTTCCTTCAATTTTTATTTTACTTTATCCTGGGGATTTACATAAGCGAGAAAGCTGCTAAAGGTACTTTTAAAATAAGTCCTAAATCATTGTTTTTTTTACTTCCTGTAATAATTTCCTTAACTGCTTTTAATGCTTATAAGATAATAGAAGCCATTAAAAAATATGGTAATATAGAAAAACTTGCATTTACAATTATAGACTCCAAGTTTTTTATATTTAATGGTTTTTTAAGTAATTTAGTATTAGTCGTTCTCAATGGTTCAATAATACTGTTTCTGTATTATCTATCTTCTGTTATGGCTAAAAAAGAAGGCTTTTTATCCAGGATTTTTAAAGAGTTTGGAAGATATTCTTTTGGAATTTATCTTGTCCATGCCGCCATACTGGTTACTATAGTAAATCTTTTAAGGATATTGTTCAATGTTACGCCAGACAATTTATTATTTTATCCAATTATTTTTTTGGTGACCACAGCAATTACCTATATTTTTGTAAAATTGGCAAGTTATATTCCGTTTAGCCAAATCTTCCTGGGAGCGCATACCAAAAGAAATATAAATAAAAATAAATAATTAGATGCTCTTAAAATTGTTTTACCTAAGTTTGATATTATATACTTCTACGTATTGCAATATTATTTAATATGAGCCAGTTTTAATTTTATAGTTTACTTTCAGTTGATGTTTGAATTCTAGCGTTATTAAGTTATACTTTTTCCGATACTTTTTCGGGTTATTTAGATGTCCAATGTTTTGATTTTAATTGTAAAGGAGCACAGAGTTTGATGAGAAATGTTTGCGTGCTGGGTATGGGTTATATTGGTATGCCGACGGCATGCATGCTTGCTAACAATGGATGTAACGTGCTTGGTATAGATGTAAATGATGAAATTATAGAAAAACTCAGTAATGGCAAAGTCCACATTGATGAACCTGATTTGGAAGCAATATTTCTAAAGGCCTTTGAGAATAAAAAACTTAGAGTTTCAGCAAATGTAGAAAAATCAGATGTTTATATAATTGCTGTCCCAACCCCGTTAAATGACCAGAATAAAGCAGACTTAAGCTATGTTGTTGGCGCAGCAAATATGATAAAAGATTATGTTTCAAAGGGTTGCCTGGTTATACTTGAATCCACATCGCCCCCTGGCACAACACGCAATATTGTCGGTAAAATAATTTCAGACAGCACGGGGCTTGTAGTGGGAAGGGATTACTATCTTGCTTTTTGTCCTGAAAGAGTTCTTCCAGGTAAAATTATATTTGAGCTTGAGAATAATGACAGGATAGTCGGGGGCATAGATAAAAAATCTGCTGAAATTGCTGAAGATGTTTATAAAACATTTGTTAAAGGAAAAATATTTTTAACTGACCTTGAAACCTCAGAATTCGTAAAACTGGCTGAAAATACTTACAGGGATATAAACATTGCATTTGCAAATGAGCTAAGCCTTATTTGCCGGGACTATGGAATTGATGTAAGAGAAGTAATAAAGTATGCAAACATGCATCCCAGAGTAAATATCTTAAATCCCGGGCCTGGGGTAGGTGGGCACTGCATAGCTGTTGATCCATGGTTTATTCTGGAAAATTCAGGCAGGAAGGATACTCTCATTGAGAAGTCTAGAAACATAAACAACAATATGCCTTATATCATTTCTGAGCGGGTTACTGAAATTGTAAATAAATATAAGCAGCCTAAGATTACAATTTTTGGTTTTAGCTATAAGGAAGATGTAGGAGATATAAGGGAAAGCCCGGCTGTTGTAATTAACAATGAACTTATAAAAAAAGGAATCAATGTTTCGATTTATGACCCGCTTGTAATAAATACAAAATATAATCTATGTGGATTGGAAGATTCGGTTGCAGGGTCTGATCTTTTGTTGCTTTTTGTAGGCCATAGTATTTTTAGAGAGATTGATATGGTTTCGGTTTCCGGTTTAATGAGAAACCGAAATATTTTTGACACACGGAATTTTTTTAATAAAACAACTTTGGAAAAACTGGGTTTTAATTATTACAGTATCTGACTTTATTGAAGAAATATTTTAAGACAAATGACCATTAGCAAAATTAAAAAAGTGGAAAATAAGATAAATGTACTGGTTTCCTTCGGTACAAGACCTGAAGGCATAAAACTTGCTCCTATTATAAAGGTGATAGAAAAAGATAGGCAAAGGTTTAGGTTAACGATTTGTTCGACAGGCCAGCATAAAGAAATGCTGGATCAGGTGAATGATTTTTTTGAAATAAAACCTGATGTTTTTTTAAACCTGATGACTCAAAACCAGACGCTGGGGAGCCTTTCTGCAGGAATTCTGCAAAATATTGAGGAAGTTCTGGCGCGCGTTTCTCCGGATATAGTAATTGTGCAGGGAGATACTACAACTGCGTTTTTAACAGCACTTGCTGCATACTATAAAAAGATAAAAATCTGTCATATTGAGGCGGGACTTAGGACTTATAATAAATTCAACCCCTTTCCTGAAGAGGTAAACAGGCAATTGATAAGCAGGATAGCGGATTTTAATTTTACTCCAACAGAAAAATCTAAAAATAATCTGATAAGTGAGGGAATTAACCCTGATACAATATTTTTGACTGGAAATACTGTTGTTGATGCTCTTAAATGGGGTATAGAAAAAATAAAAAACAGACAGGCGGATATTGAGAAAAAAAACATTTTTAAAGAAATATCACGAAATGGAGATGAAAGAATCATCCTTGTAACTATGCATAGAAGGGAATCTTTTGGAGAAGAACTAAAAAATGTATGCACTGCCTTAAAAAAGGTTGCAGAAGAAAATAAATCAATAAAAATTGTTTATCCTGTACACTTAAACCCTAATATAAAAGAACCTGTTTATAGTCTGTTATCAGGGTTAGATAATATATTTCTTATGGAACCATTAAGCTATGAGGACTTTTTGTGGTTGATGTATAAATCCTATCTGATAATAACTGACTCAGGTGGGATACAGGAAGAAGCTCCGACGCTTAAGAAACCGGTACTTGTCATACGCAATTTTACTGAGAGGCCTGAATCAGTTCAAATGGGTATTTCCAAATTAATTGGTACAGGGACAGAAGCAATTATCAGGGAAATATCACTTCTTTTAAACAATGAGAATGAATATAAAAAAATGATTTCAGTTTCTAACCCGTACGGAGACGGCAAAGCTTCAGAAAGAATAATTGACATAATAGCAAATGAATATAACAGATAAATTTTAAAGCAAGCCTAAGAGAATGGATATCATCTTACTTATGTGTGGAATTACAGGTATATTTAATTTTCAAAAGAAATCAAAGGTTAGTGAGCCGCTCCTTGTAAAAATGCGCGATGAGATGATTCATCGCGGTCCAGACGACTGTGGTTTATGGATTTCCAGTGACGGGTTTACAGGATTGGCGCACAGGAGACTTTCTATTATTGATTTATCGCATTCTGCCACTCAGCCAATGTGTAATGAAGATAAGACAATCTGGGTTACATTTAATGGAGAGATATATAATCATGCAGAAATAAGGGTTGAGCTTGTAAAAAAAGGGCATAGGTTTAAAACGGACCACAGCGACACTGAAGTTATAGTTCATGGTTTTGAAGAGTGGGGAATTGATTGTCTTCAGAAGCTTAGAGGAATGTTTGCAATCGGCATATGGGATGACAGTAAAAAAGAACTCTGGCTTATAAGAGACAGGATAGGGATTAAACCACTTTACTATACTGTAAATAATGGCAGTTTTATTTTTGCTTCAGAAATTAAAAGCCTTCTTGTTGACAGAAATATTAAAAGAGAAGTAAATGAGGAAGCTTTCTATCACTATCTTTCATTTCTTACCTCGCCTTCACCACAAACAATGTTTAAAAATATTGAAAAGCTATCCGCGGGCCATTATTTGAAAATTAACAGCAGGGGTGACATTAAAATTAATTGTTACTGGGATGTATTTGATTTTACACGTCCGCTCTATGATATTTCTGATGCTGGTATAGCTGAGAGGTTGATTGACGAATTAAGAGTTTCTGTAAAGTACAGGGCCATCAGCGATGTGCCTGTTGGAATTTTTCTCTCGGGAGGCATAGACTCAAGCGTTAATGCTGCCCTTTTTTCTGAAGGCCGTTCTGATACTGTGGACACTTTCACTATTGGTTATGAAGGTGACAATCCAAGCTGTTTAAACGAGTTTGAATATGCAAGGAAAATGGCAAAAATTATTGGGGCCAACCATCATGAAAAAATCCTAGGAGCTGATGATTTTATAGATTTTCTAAATACGCTTGTTTTTCACCAGGATGAGCCGATAGCGGATCCTGTCTGTTTCCCAATATTTCATGTTTCCAAGCTTGCAAAGGATAATGGAGTTACAGTGTGCCAGGTTGGAGAGGGCAGCGACGAGCTTTTTATGGGATATCCCGGATGGCTCACTGCGTTGAAGCTTTACAAATTAAACAGTTTGCCCATTCCAAATTTTATTAAAAAGGCCGGACTATCCTTTTTAAAACTATCCGGGAGGCGTGACAGCTATTCTTATGAGTGGTTAAGAAGAGGCGTTGAAGGGCTGCCTATATTCTGGGGTGGGGCTGAAGCATTCTTTGAACCGGAAAAAAAGCTGCTTATTTCTGGCAGATTAAAGAAGAATTTCAAAAACTTCAGTTCCTTTGAAGCAATCAGGCCAATTTTCAATACTTTCAATGAAAAGGCTTGGTCAAAAACACCACTTGCATGGATGAGCTACCTTGACCTTAAATTCAGGCTTCCTGAGCTCCTTTTAATGAGGGTTGATAAAATGAGTATGGCAGTTTCTCTTGAAGCAAGAGTTCCTTTTCTTGACCACAAGTTTGTAGAGTTTGCAATGTCCATCCCGGAAGAAACAAAAACGGGTGGCCATGAACTGAAACATATTCTTAAAAAATCAGTAAAAGGCATAATTCCTGATGAGATTATATACAGGAGCAAACAGGGTTTTGGAGTCCCGATATATGAGTGGTTTTCTGAAAGGCTCGGTGTTTTTGCAAGAGAGAAGATTGTTAATTTTGCAGACAGGACAGATTATTTTGATAGAAAATATCTGCATGAATTATTAAAAAGTGATGATGCCAAGAAAATATGGTATGTTTTAAATTTCGCTTTATGGCATGAGAAATGGATAGGATAACTAAAGGTTTTGACCCAAAAGATCATCAAAAAATATAAAAATGGTAATGAACTCATATTTATCTGATATTAATCTCAAAAGTTGGGGACATTTTAAACATAAAATTAAAAATATGTCGTACTAATGTGATATCTTACTTTATAATGACAAGAACAATTCAAATTCCGCTTAATATTTAAAGGATTGTACTATATGGAAAAAATTACTGTAATGCTTCCAACTTATAATGAAAGAGAAAATATTTGTGAAATGATTGATGCTCTTGAACATGATATTTTCCCTCAGATAAAAAACTACATAATGAGCATTTTAGTTGTAGATGATAATTCACCTGATGGTACTGCACAACTTGTGCGAAATTGTATGGAGAAATTTAAAAATTTGGATATAACTGTTGATGAAAAGAAAGGTTTGGGGGTTGCCTACAAAAGGGGAGTTGAATATGCAATAAAAAATATGAATGCTGATTTGGTAATAAAAATGGACAGCGATTTTCAGCATAATCCTAAATATGTTATCGACTTGGTAAAGAAACACGATGAGGGGTATAGTTATGTAATTGGCTCAAGATTTTGCAAAGGCGGCTCAGCATCCAAAGACCTTGGATTATTCAGAAGATTTTTATCCAAGTATGGTGGTTTGGTTACCAGAATAATTCTCTTTTATCCTAAAATAAATATAATCAGCGATGTGAGTTCAGGGCTTACTCTTGCAAGCGTAAAAAATGTATTAAACAAAATAGATTATTCCAAGGTTTCTTCAGGGTTCTATTACACAACACAAATGCTGTATCAGGTTGTCAAACTGGGCATAGGAATTGGTGAAATACCTATAGAATTTGGTATCAGAACAAAAGGGAAAACAAAAATGCCATTTAGTAATATTCCAAAGACCCTGACAACAATGATTGCTTTAAGGTTATCCTATAATAAACTAAAGCATAAATGAGGGTAATAATTAAAAATGCTTGATTATAAAATTGAACTATTATTAAATTTTTTAAAAATAATTTTACCGTTGCTATCGATATCCTTTGTGTCGTTCTTTCTTACGAGACTTTTTAAAATTGATAACCTTATTGAAAAAATACTTGCTGTTTTTCTTTTAAATTGCAGCCAGATAATAATAATCATAGAGATACTTTCCGTATTTAGAAAAGTAACATTAATAAATTTATCAATCATACATTCAATTCTCCTGGTTATATGCGTAATATTTTTTATTAAAAAAAGACTTTATACGAGCCAGAACTACCCCTGTAAAAGCATTAAGTATATATTTTTAAATTTTTACCATAATTTGGAAATACCAAAAATTATAAAGATAGTAATGATTGTATCGTTAATAATTATTATCTTTACAACATTTTTTATTGGCATGGTTATACCCCCAAACAATTACGATTCAATGGTTTATCATCTTGCAAGAGCTGCTTTCTGGAATCAGAATCAGACCATAAATCATTATTTTACAACAGTGGAATATCAAAATGAAAGTCCCCCAAATGCTGAAATTTTACTTTCTTGGATAATGCTTTTTACTCATTCAGGCATGGTTGTTTTTCTGGTACAGTGGTTTTCTTTTATTATTATATTATTCTCGCTTTACAGATTACTAAGATTAATTGGATATAACCAAACAATCAGTTTCATTTCCGTTTTTATTTTTTCCACCTTTGATATTGTTATTCTTGAGGCAAACACTACCCAAAATGACCTGGTAGCGGCATGTCTGATAATTCTGTCTTTTTATTTTTTATTAAAAATTTTAAAAAGTGTAAAAATAAAATTTATTTATTTTGTTTTCTTTGGATTTTCGGTCGGATTAGCAATCGGCACCAAAGGCTATTCTTACTTTTTCATTCCAGGTTTCATTTTATTTATAATCATATATTTAATTTTCTTTGAAAAAGATAAAAAGCTCAAGTACCAGAAACTTATATATATATTTGCTTTTTCTGTATTGGGGGTAATACTTTTTTCTTCTTATAACTTGATACAGAATTATTATACCTATGGCAATATACTTACCAGTTCCAGCAGTAATTTTAAATTGTCGGTCCAAAATCCCACTTTTAAGACTTTAGTATCCAATATCTTCAGGCAATCTGCTTATTTTTATCAGTACAATGAACTGGACCATGGAATTATCAGCAATATAATAAAGCGTATAGTTACCGGTGTGCACACAAAATTAAACATGGATATAAGTTCCCCTGCCACATCACCCATAGGTTATTATTTCTCTTTTCCAGGTTTAAAAATAAACTGGGATGAAGGTTATTTTGGATTGATATGCTTCTTTTTTGTATTGCCTTCTTTATTTTATACTCTTATCTTATCTCTTCTTACGCGTTTATGGAAAAATAGCAGAGAGATGATAGATAGGTTTAAGTTATCATTATTAACTTTTTTAATTCCGGCATTTTACTTTTTGTTGCTTAATCTGATTATGAGATGGCAGCCTTATTGCGGCAGAATGATGATAGGCTTGGTATTATTTCTAATGATACTATTTTCAGAATTTCTGGATCTTGTAAAAACTATAAAATTTAAATTAATTTTTATTATTATTTCTATATTATTAATTATCGGTTCTATCATTTCTTCGGTAAAGCCTTTATTTAATAATGACTATATAAAACTGACCCCTGGAGCATTTTCTGGTACATATGATAGCAGGCAGGCAGTTTATACAAAAAAAGCTAAAATTTTGGCTGATGAAGTACTTGGGAAAAATTCCAAATTAGGAATGATTTTAAAGGAGGGCGATTGGGTTTATATTTTATTCGGGAAAAATTTTGAAAGGAAATTAGAGTATATCCCATTTGATGTTTGGAATAATGATAATTTGGATTCGATTTTTGTCAATAATACTCTTGATGGAATACTGATAAATACTAAAGAGCCAAGCTTTGCGAACAATTCTTTAAAAAACCTTGCTGAAAAAATTAAAGGAAGCCAAATATTAAAGTTGGATTTGAAAGAAATAAAAAAATATTTCAGGCCTGTTAATGGTTGTGAGTTTATGCAAGCCGAGGATGATATAATAGTTAAGGTTTTAAATGATGATCCATATTTTGAATCAGTTTTTCCGCTTGATTTTGTTAAGAGTAGTTCTGTTATATTGTCTTTTAAAATTTTATCGGAAGAAGAAAGTAGTTTTAAAATTTATTTTGGGAGAAAGAATAAAACTTACAGTGAGGAAGACTCAAAAGGATTTATACTTAAAAAAGGTATAAACAATATAGATATTTTAATTGAAGATGTTGATAGTATTGTAAAATTAAGGATTGATCCAACAAGTGTCAAAAAGGATGTTATTATTGAAGAAATTAGTTTTTTTGATACAGGTAAATTTCATTATCAGCTATCAGATGAATATTTATTGATTTACAAATAATTTTTATAAAATCATTGGTTCAAATATAGGTGATGATAGGTGATTATAAAAAATAGTAATATTGATTCATTAACCAGTAATAAAAAAACAATCCAGATAATAAATATTATTTTAGCAATATCAGTGATTGTTTCATTTCTTAGTTTTGTCAGAGATATAAACAATACAACTTATTACGGTGGGGTGGACCTTAGAAGCAATGTCATAGGGGCAAGGCTTTTACTTGAAGATAAAGATCCGTATTATTATGTATGGAAACAGGGAGATTCAGACCTGTTGTTGCATCCTACAGTAAGCCCTAATCTTCC
>CAYNMO010000014.1:12781-20515 GCA_964398155.1 uncultured Actinomycetota bacterium
TACATTTTGATTGGTCTTCCATTTTTAATATATAAGAAGTGGAAAATTATCGCAGGTATGGCTATAGGACTGTTAATTGGTATTGGCTTGCCTATGTTATTTACCAAGCCTGAAATATGGGTAAACTATTTTACAGCCATGCAGCTGCAGGGGAAAATACACTCCGGGGAAATACAGGTGGCAGAATTTGATTATATAAGAAGAACCATCGAAGGAATGGATAATTTGTACTTTTATGCAGTTCTTCCCGTTGTTGATTTTTCCATACAAACTCTTTTTGTGTTCCTGACAGGGATTTTTTTGAGTACCAATGTTCTTGTAATTTCTCTTGTTGTTGTATTGGCCGTTACTGTATTTCTTCTTTATAAATATTATATAAAAAAAATAGATTCCGGAATGCTTTTTCTGCTTGGCATGGTGTTGGTTTATTTATGCGAGTTGTTTATCCCTGCTGTGAGGTGGAACTATTATGATGTAATATTTGTTAATATTTTGCTTTTGATAGTAATAAATATGGATTTTGTTTCAGATATTATTAATCCCTTTCTTGTATTTTTAATTTTGGGTTTCCTGTCAAATGTCCTGTATTTTAAAAGTTTTGGCAACAGCCTTTTTTTTGGAAGCATAGCATTGCTGATTTATATCATAGCTATGACTTTTGTGTTATATAAAAGTAAAAAAACGCAGGACAAACTATTATCTATGACGCCTCTTAGCCAGGGGTGAGGCGGCCGGTTGGCTTAATTTCTAAATCTCAGGATAAATTAACGAGGGGATGTCTTTTAGTCAGGGATAAATCATTCGATTTGTTTGATTGTATAAATCTCAGATTAAGTTAATAGCAGCGACTCCTTTTTTCAGAGTGAGCCATTCGGACATATTTACAGATTCCCAGTATATTCCATGCAAATCATCTATCCCTATTTATTTTATTCCCGGGTTTATAATTATATCCACATATTCGGTTGCAATGCCCTGAGTTGTAATCCTGAATTTTATAATAGCCTCTTTGGAGTCTTTGTTTTTCAAATTCAAAATTAAATTTATGCTATTGTTTCCTTCAGCAAAATAAGAGCTGCCAACCCACATAAATTTCCCTTGGGCAAATCCCGGATCCTGTTTAAAGTAACCTGTTCTTTCAACGCTGTTTAGCTCTAAATTAGCGGGAAGTTTTAACTCGAATGAATCTATTTTAACCTTTTGCGTGTTATTGTTTGTGATAAGAAATTCCACGGTAAATTCATCGACAGTGTTGTCCGGGGCTGAAATAATGTTATATGAAAGTTCAAGATTTGTTTTTTCTCCGGTAATTTTTTCAACTGTTAATACTTCATCCATATTTTTTAGTTCAAAACCCAATGCAGTTTTTTCAAAATTTAACTTTTTGTTGATATCCAACTCATTGCCAATTATATAGACTGTTTTTCCATTATTAAAAACTTCAGTGATCAAATCCAACGAATAATCTTTATCCTTATTAGTGACAAATGTAATTCCTTTTTCTTTTTGTTCGTAAAGATTTATATAATTACCTATATTTGACACTTTTGAAAAAACATATAAATATGAGCCATCTTCTATATTACTAAAGATTTTATTCCATGCTGCATAGGATTCATCCAGTTTGGAATTATCCGAAGATTTATAATTATTTGAGGCAAGAATGACAGGCTGTACCAATAGCAGCAATAATATTAATGTTATGGGAACGTGGTAAGAATAGTTTGGTGTTTTTATATTCTTTTTGTTTTTTAGTATTTTATTGATTAGTATGACAAGCAGGTCTTTGACAAGCAAAAAGAAATAAGAAGAGTATATGCATAAAATTGTATAAATCGGTATTAAATAACTTATAACGGGGCCATCCATGTACTGGATGATTACGTAAAAAGTTACGATAATAAATAAAAATGAGAAAATTGCCAGTTTTAAATTCTTTTTTATCAGATAAACAAATCCCCCAAAACAGATTACGAACATATACAACCCAAAGTTTTTATAGAAAGGATTTAGATACGTTAAAAAAACTGTAAAAGCTTCCCGATATGTTTTAAACGGCAGGCTTCCTGTGTAGATTGAACCGTCCAGTAATCTTCCGAACATATAATATATAAAACTTATAAAGTTATTGGCAATACCGTAGCCCTGGACTGACCGGATAAAAATATAAGAATATGAAAACAATGGAAGAATAAACATTAAAATACAAAATACAGTAACCCTGGCATTTTTAAAAATACCCGGATTTAACAAAACCACATATATAAGAATCACAGGCATAACATAATAATTTACCTGGTTGTTTGTCAGGCTTAATCCAAAGCAAAAAAAGAACAGATATAAGTTTTTCCTGCTTATTTGTTCGCTGTATCTTATAGCTGCATATATTGCAAGGATTATAAAACATAAATCTATAGTACCCGATCCAATTCTGTTTGCGATGCTCCAGAATGGAACAATAAAAGCAAACGTCAGAGAGATGGCAAGGCTTATAATCTCATCTTTTACAAGAAGATAAATTGTAAAAAAAAGCAGTAAAATTGTAATAGCGCCGAAAACAGCAGAAAATAAATTCATTTTATAGGCCAAATCGCCTATTGGAATAAGTGTAAAGAGCTTTGCAAGCAGAGAATAGACCGGGTAGCCTGTCGGTGGCAGAACTGTCATCCCTGGGATATTTAAGGCATACCAGCCTGATTCACCACCCATTATTTTGGGCTGAAGGGTTAAAATATATACTATAAGAGGTGCCAAAAAGGATATGATTGCAGAAATTACAAATATATATTTTGTAGTTTTACTTTCTGGTTTTGTAATCATTTAGGTGGATATTTTTTTAAATTATTGATTTTTTGTTTATTCTGAATTTTAACAAGTAATTTTTTATGAATATTTGTATTATAAACAAAAAACATTTATTTGTATTATGATAATTTTAAAATATTTGTTAAAGATTAGAGAAATATTTTTTTGTCTAAATATATGACTGAGGTGGACACTTTCTTTTGGGTATTTATATGAACAACTCACTAAAATAAAAAACTAGTATTTTAAGGATTTTATAAGATATGGATAAAAAAATCTTAATTGCAGCAGCAAATCATTGGAGCTCACCATATCAGGTTGGAAGCCACCATTATGCAAGGGTCTTTGCCAAAAATGGCTGGAAGGTTTTATTTGTTTCCGACCCTATCTCACCATTTCATTTTTTGTCACGAAATAATTTGGAACTTAAAGACAGATATGGAATTTATAAGGGTAATTTTAAGACTGAATGTGAAAATATAATAACTTATGTTCCAATGGCTCTAATAACTCCAAACGAAAGACCTGTTTTTAAGTCGGGCTTTGTGGCAAAAAACTGGCACAAAATGACAGTTCCGGATGTCACAAAGTTTGCAGTAAAAAGTGGTTTTGGTGAAGTGGATATTTTATGGTTTGATTCTTTATCACAGCATTTCTGGCTTGATGGCATAAAACATAAAAAATCCATTCTGAGGATTTCTGACAGGATGGATGCTTTTAAAAAAGTAAATAAAAACTTAAAAAATTTTGAAAATGACCTTTTAAAAAGAACTGATCTTATTATTTACAGCGCCAACAGCTTAAAGTCCTATGTTGATGAGTTTAAAGAAAAAGCTTTTCATGTTCCAAATGGAGTAGGAGTGGAAAATTTTACAAACTCAGAACGAAGTATCCCGGATGACTTGGAGAGCATACCAAAACCAAGAGCCATATATATTGGCGCAATAGATGAATGGTTTGATGTGGAATTACTTTTAAGTGTTGCAGGTATTCTTAAAGAAGTATCATTTGTTTTAATTGGAAACCCAAAAATAAATATAAGCATATTAAAGAATCAGCCTAATATATATTTTTTGGGCAGGCGAAATTATACTGACATACCTAAATATCTTTATAATTGTGATGTCGGGATAATTCCATTTAATAAGAACCATCCCATTGTCAATTCAGTAAATCCAATAAAGCTGTACGAATATATGGTCTGCGGCTTGCCGGTTGTGGCAGCAAGATGGAGGGAGCTGGAACTTATAGGCAGCCCTGCCTATCTTGCAGATGACACCAAAGAATTTGCTGATAATATTTTAAAAGCAATTAAGCATAGGGAAAAACAGGAACTAACTGATTTTGCATTATCAAATACATGGGAAGAAAGATTTAAAAAAATAATTGATTTGTGCAATAATGATGCAAATATCTAAGTCTCTATAATATTATTTTTATATTAAATTTTTAATGCTGGCTGAATCAAGAAAAAAAATAATAATCTGCCTGATAATTGCCATATTATTAACTTTGTGGCTGCTGCCCATTTACTCAGACGGACTATCTGAAGTTATGCTCAAAAATGGTCCGGTTGATGGCTCCATGAAGATAGGCTTTAACTGGTTAAACAGCCTTGATTTAAAATTCGGCAAGGATATTGTATTTACTTATGGACCTTTATTTTTTCTGGCAAATAATTACGTCCTTAGCTTTAATGAACCAGCTATAATTCTTGCAAACATTTTTAATATTATGCTCTGGTTTCTTGCTTTGTTTTTGCTTTCCTTAAATATAGCAAAACGGCTGGATTTCAGGGATTCAAAAGCAAAGATAGTCAGCCATACCGTATTAATTGCAGCATTTTTATCAATTCTGAATATCTTTATTGGAATTTCTGAAGTATTGCTGCTTACTTCTTTTTTAATTTTATTTAATGTTCTGGAAGATGAGTCTGCAAATAAGATAAAATATTTCTGGCTCGTATCTGCAAGTTTTTTCCTTTCAATAATTTCCCTGATTAAGTTTGTTTATTTTGTTATTTCGATTGCTTTTATTGTTATAGCAATAGTAGTTTTTTTGATTGCCAAAAAATATTTACATTTGGCACCGCTTCTTGGAGGATATGTATTTTTCTATTTGGTATTCTGGGCGCTGCTGCAAAAATCATTTGATTCGCTTTTTTTATACATAAAAAACAGCCTGATAATAACATTTGGATATTCAGAAAATGTACAGCGCTTTGGCACAGGCATGGAATCAAAATTTGATTTACTGTTTGTCGTGCTGCTCTTTGTATTGTGGTTGGGGATCCTGATTTATGGAATAATCAAAAAAAACAAAAGCATTATTTATTATTTCCTGCTTTCATTTCCTGTATTATTTTTAATTTATAAACAGGGATTTATGAGGGCAGATTATTTTCATACGCAGGAATACTTCAGGTTTGTAATTTACCTGTTGATTTTTACAATTCTGATTTTCGGCAAGAAATTATGGAAAATTTTCCCAATTTTTTTAATTTTATTTATACTGGCTCTCCCTTTCAGATCGGCATATGACACCTATTCCATAAGGGAACAGCTTGATAATAATAAGCGTGCACTTAGTGCAGCTACCAGAATATTTTTGCCATGGAAAGCAGATATTGAAAAAATAAAAATTATTGAGGACAAGCAGAAACTAAAGCAGGATAATCCTATTGGGGCCAATTTGCTTTCCAAAATAGAAGATAATGATACTGTGGATATTTTTACTTATGAAGTTTACCAGCTTTATATAAATGATTTAAACTGGTCCCCAAGGCCGGTTTTTCAATCATATAATGCGTATAATCCTTCCCTGGATGAAATGAATGCTTCCCATTTCAGGGAAGTCAATGCTCCGGAAAAGATTATTTATAGAATTCTTGGGATTGATGACAGATATGCAATTTATGATGAACCAAAAGTTTTTATGGAATTATTAAAAAATTATGATTTTGTTGATTATGATGCCAATGGCTTTGGATTACTGGAAAAAAGGGAAAAGGCTATTAATTTTGAACAGGAAAATATATCAAAAGAGACCGGGGAAATTGGAAAGCAAGTTAAAATCCCGGATGTGGGAGACGGTTATTTGTTCTGTAAAATGGACATAAGCCAGAGCCTGTTTGGAAAGCTCAAAAACCTGATTTATAAAGGTGACTTCATTTATATAAAATTTTATTTCAAGGATAAAAGTATAGAGCCAGCAGTAAACAGGTTTGTGAGGGCAAATGCTTCAAGCGGGGTCTATATTTCAAACTATGTTGGAAATATTCAGGACCTTGGGGATACTTTTAAACAAAAAGATACCTATAAGCAATTATCAAACCAGATAGACAGCATTGAAATACTGACTTCAAATGATTCTTCGTTTATCAGGAATTTTAATGTCGAATTTTTTAAATTAAACTTTCCCGGCAAGTGATTTTATTTTAATCTTTAAGAGTAATTTTTCCCTTGAAAATCATTCTTTTGATTTTATAAGCATAATTAATTTATAATTAGCAAGTAACTCAACTTTTTTTAATTGTTTGCTGAAGTTGAGTAAAAGTTTTTTTAACTTGGCTTTTCTTTCGTAATTATTCACCAAAAAATATTAAATTTCTATGAAATTATTAAGAATTCGTCTTAAAAAATGCAGGAAAAATTAAAAGTTCTAATAATTCATGACTACGGCTTTATGGAGGGCGGTGCAGGCAAAGTAGCAATAGAAACCGCCGTTGGTTTAGCCGAAAAGGGCCATGAAGTAAAATATTTTTGCGCTGTGGGGCCCATAAGCAGTTACTTAAAAGAGGCGCCTCTAAAAGAGATTGTTTTACTGGACCAGAAAGATATTTTATCAAACAGCAGGTTAAAAGCTGCATTTTCCGGGGCAGTAAATAAAACAGCTTTAAAAGAGCTTGGAAGACTGATAAATCATTGGAGGCCGGATATTGCACATATCCATATTGTTTCAAAAGCGATATCCTGGGCGACAATAAGTTATTTGAACAAACATGATATTCCCATAGTTTATACATTGCATGATTTTGGGCTTTTATGTCCCAACATGAGCTTATTTAATTTTAAGACCGGGGAGCAATGCGGACTGTATGATTCAAAAATATATTTTAAATGCCTGATAACAAATTGCGACAAAAGGAGTTATACCCAAAAACTGTGGCGCTGGTCAAGATTTATTTATTCAGGAAAATTTTTAAAAGTTTTAGACAAGATAGATGGTTTTGTCGCTGTCAGTAGTTTTGAAGCAGAAGTATTTAAGAAATTTATCCCTTCGAAAGCTGCTATCAGAGTTATAAATAATCCTGTAGGAGATTATAAAAATCCTGATAATTTAGACAATGCAGAAGATTCTTTTGCGAGCATACAAAAACGAAGCCTCCCGGAAGAATCTGTTTGTGATAAATCCAATATTTCCGGGTCCGGTGAGATGCCGCAGTTTATATATATAGGAAGGCTATCTGAAGAAAAGGGAATCCGCCTGTTGTTGGAAGCTTTTGAAAATATAGATGCCAGGTTGTTAATAGTTGGCGAGGGTGAACTTATGGAATTATGCAAAGAAAAAGCGGCCCGGCTTGGCAAAGATAAAATAGTAGTTTTAGGCAGATTGGAAGGGGAAAAATTAGCCCGGATTTTAAAAAACTGCAAAGCACTGATTGTTCCTTCAATAGTAAAAGAGACAGCCGGACTTGCAGTTTTTGAGGCTTCAAAGTATTCAATTTCTTCAATAGTTTCCAACCATGGTGGTTTAAAAGAGTTTGTCCATGATAATATAGACGGGTTGTATTTTGAGGCCGGCAGCAGGGAGTCGCTTGCAGAAGCCGTCCAGAGGTTTATTGATGAACCGGAATTATCAGAAAAACTGGGGGCAAATGCTTACGTTGGGTTTCAAAAATATCCTGGCAGGCCTGATTACTATTTCAGC
>CAYNMO010000015.1:0-11314 GCA_964398155.1 uncultured Actinomycetota bacterium
AAAAATCTAAGTTTGAAATTGAGGATTTATCAAATGAAAATAAGTTAAATGAATTATGTTCTTTATTAAAGCAGAGAGGATATCAGACCATATCATTTCAGGATTTGTTTGCTTCCGTTAATGGTGGGAAAGCTCTTCCTCCAAAACCAGTTATTCTTACTACTGATGATGGTTATCAAAGCGTATATCAGTATGCTTTCCCCATTATACAAAGCTATGGTTACAGAATGACCTTATTTCTTAGTACGGACTATATCGGATCTTCCGAAGGAGACAGAAGAACAAATACGTTTGACCCAGGATATCCAACAAGAGCAATGCTTGTTAAGCCTGAAATCGCTGCAATGGTTTCTGGTGGTTGTGAAATCCAGAGCCACGGAACAGATCATGAGCGACTTGGAAATATGAGTTATGATCAGGTACTTGCTGAACTTAAAAATTCCAAAGACATAATCCAGAGTTTATCCGGCCAGGTATGTAATGTGGAAGCATGGCCGTTTAATTCATTTTCTGCAATTAGCATTAGCGCACTGCCTGCTGCAAGCTATGGAGCCGGTGCCGCCTACAGTGGTGGTGCATTAAACACCGCTGCCATAAACTGGGGGGCAATACCAAGAATCCCTGTTCAGGCAAGCACATCAATGAGCTCACTTTCAGGATTTATGCCATAAATTTTTATATTGATATTTCGGCTATTCATTTTTTCAGGGAATAGCCGAAATATTTTATAAATAACTAAAACGGTAAAAAAGGGTAGAAAAGGGGACGGTCCTCTTTTGAGCACGAAATTAGCACAATTAATTTCCAATCTCACATTCATTGATTATAACGCTTCTGTTTCTGGATATAATTAAGGAGAAAAGGAGTGTTTTGATTTAAAACGATCTTTCAGGCGCTTCTTTTTTTTGCATAAACTCTTAAAAATAAAAGTCCGGCCAAAATTTACAACTTATAAAGTTTTATTTAAGCTAGCGAAACAGATATTTAAGTAAAAAGTATACATAAGTTTGGCAGGTAATTAATAAGTCAATTAAGTCAGTTTGCATATCAGTAATATTAATATTTAATAAATAGCTAAAACTGTGCTCAAAAGAGAACCGTCCCCTTTCACTGTACAATTCTCTGCAATTAAGTATCGGGACTTATTTTAGTCGGGGTGTCATAAGCTGACATGGAGTTTGACCTGAATGGTGTAAAATTATTTAAATTAATTCCCCCATAAGTTATATAATAAGTATAGCAAAACAAATAAATTATATTTTTTTAGCCTGGGAGGTTAACACTATGACAGCTTTACTTGCGAAAAATATAATGACATCATGCGTCGTCACAATTTCTTCTGATGCAACCATAGGAGAGTTATCAAAAATACTGCTGGAAAACAAAATAAGCGGTGTTCCTGTAGTAGACAAAGAAGGTAAACTTATTGGCATAGTTTCAGAGGCTGACATAATAAGGGAAAATATCAAAGTCCGGTTTCCATTTTATTTTGATCCGCTGATGTTTTCGGGATTTGTTGGAGATTTTGAAAATTATAGTGAGGACATAAAGGAATATTTAAATACCAGGGTTGAAGAAATAATGAATCATCATGTAAAAACTGTAAAGCCTGCAACACCTGTATCAGAGACTGTAGATATCATGCTTTCAAACAGAATCAACAGGATTCCGGTTGTAGATGAAAATAAAAAAGTTGTCGGAATTATTACCAGAGCTGATGTCATCAAATCCATGATTGGAACAAAGAGTCTCTAAATAATATGGTGTCCTTGGGCAGATTCGAACTGCCGACACCAGGTTTAGGAAACCTGTGCTCTATCCATCTGAGCTACAAGGACATAAAGATTTAAAGAAAAGCAGATTTATATTTAATATAATACTTGAGTTTTGTCAACAAACTATTTCAGTTTTGGCCAATTAAAATTTAATTGCTGTTTATTTTTAATAAGCTTAAAGTCAAAAACAGCAGTTTTTGGTACAAAATGTGTTTAAATCTCCGGTTCTAACAAAATCAAATAAGCTTTATTGAATTTGCTCTTATTGCAGCAACATATATAATATTTCCTGAAAGGAAATATTTATGGACTTAAACTTAAAAATAAAAAATATCGGTTATGCTGATTTTTCAAAATTAAAAATAAAATGCCAGAGCTGTGAATACTGGTTTAAATGCGATAAAAGGAGTTTTGCCGGGCAGTTAGGCAAAACTTTCAAGCTGTCATATTTTTTAAAATCAAAGCTCTTTGAATTTAAAAGCAAAAATAATAAAGGCATTTCATTTGGGCCCTTTATTAAAAGTGGCGGCCAGATCAAAATTGCCTATTTAAATAAAGATGAAATCAAAGGTCTTATTATTTATGGAGACTATTATCTTTTTCCAAAATTAAAAGAGTTTAAAGTTTACCCCCCTGACAGCAGCAGTGTTTTTCTGGCCTGCATGTTTGTTGATTCTCAGTATCAGGATTTTGGAGTAGGAGAGAGACTTATGCTTTCTCTTGAAAAAGAAATGTTAAATAAAGGTAAAAAGTCACTGGAAGCCGTGGCCAAAAGGCAGAATGATGATATTTCTGAAACTGAATACGAAAATCTTCATCTGATACCTTTTAAATTCTTAATTAAAAATGGCTTTTTTGTTAAGAAAAATCATGAATATTTTCCTCTTCTAAGGCTTGACCTGTCAACAATTGAAACAGTTCTAAGCAAAAAAGAATCATTATTTGCAAGACTTTTTGCAAAAAAGGAGCTAAGCCGCTCAACTTTTGTTAACTCCAGTGATTCAAAAAACAAAACCCAATATTAGACAAAAATCAGTAATGAGCGACTCTTTGTTCATTTTCCAGCCAGATTACAATTGCTTAATACTGTGCAAGCTTAGTTTTTTACCAGATTATATGTTTCTCTGGCAATAATAATTTCCTCGTCAACTCTTACAATACATACCGGAACTTTGGAGCTGCCAGAGGATATTAATCTTTCACCTAGAGAGTCATTATTATTTACTTCTTTTTCAAGGGATATTCCAAGAAAACTTAAATCCGAGAGGATTGTTTCTCTTGTCATTGGAGAATTTTCTCCTATGCCGCCTCCAAATATAATAAGATCGACGCCATCCATTGCCGCCACGTAAGATCCTATATACTTTTTAATCCTGTAGCAATAAGACTGGAAAGCCCTGATACAGTCCGGATCATTTTCCTTGACACCTTTTTGAATATTAACAAAATCAGAATATTTTTTTGAAAGTCCAAGAATACCTGATTTCTTGTTTATTATATTGTCTATCTCTTTAAAACCGAGGTTTTCTTTGCACATCAGATAGGTAAGTATTGCCGGATCTACATCTCCGCTTCTAGTAGACATTATAAGACCTTCGGCTGGTGTAACTCCCATTGAAGTGTCAATGCTTATACCGTTTTTAACAGCAGTTATTGAAGAACCTCCTCCGAGCATCATTACTACTATCCGGATATCTTTTAAATCCTTTCCAATAAGTGCTGATCCTCTTTCAACCATATAGGTATAGGCAATTCCATGGAAGCCGTATTTTCTTATGCGGTAATTTTCATAGTATTCATAGGGAAGACCATAAAGGTATGCGTGAGAAGGCATATTCTTGTGAAAAATATTATCAAATATTGCTGCATTAATGGTGTCTTTTCCGAATACGTCAATAGATACCTCTATTCCTGTCAGATTAGGCGGGTTGTGCAGAGGTGCCAAATCAATGCAGTCTCTTAAAATTTCGACCATCTGGCCATTTATCAAAGCATGAGAGCTTACTTTGTCTCCAACATTTACGACTCTGTGTCCCACAGCATAGATTTCTTTTTTGTCTTTTATGACTCCTGTTTTGGGATTTGTTAATTTGTCAATTATGAAATTTAGACCTGCCTTATGATCCGCAACGCGTATATCATTTGAATTTACGGATTCTGATTTTGTTTTGAAGCTAATTAAAGATTTGTCAAACCCTATGTTTTCTATCTTGCCACTTGCAATTACATCTTCACCGGGCATATCGTAAAGTTTGAATTTTATTGAAGTTGAGCCTGAGTTGATTGTCAGAATGTTCATTTTTTTTATATGGTAGGATTTTTAATATTTTTTATTATTTGATAAGTTTCTGGTGAATAACTCAGTTTTTGGTAAATTGTCTGTTTAAAACAAGCTAAAAATTTACTTGATTTAACCTTTTAGCCAATTGTTCACCGGAAACCAATCAATGTCATCTGCCAAAATTGAGTTTATTTTTAAAATAAAAAAAATTCAAGCAAATACATTATTTTTTTATAATCTCCTATACCTCGCTAGTGAGTATATATTGTTATCTTTATAATTTACAAGTTTTTTTTAAAAAATTAATTAAGTTTTTTGGATTTTATATATATAATGTATCCGTTTATAATTCACATGCAAGCTGTTTAATATACAATTTATTTTAAGGGGGTTTTAATTTTGGATAATGACAAATCAAAAAAAAGCATGACAGATGAACTGGTTGATCTGGCAGCCGGTATTGAAAGAAAGATAGTTTTCAGTGATGGAAACGATATAAGACTGATAAAAGCACTTGATTATTTTAAAGACCATAATAAAAGCAGTTTTACCCTCATTGGAAATGAAAGCCAGATTATAGAAAAACTAAATGAAACCGGGATTAAAGACAGGACCAGGTTTGCTATTTTTGATCCTGCTTCTTCTGATAAAAAAATCGAATATGGTCAAATAATAAAAAGTGCTTTCGAAAAAAGAGGAAAAGAAATAACCGCGCAGCAAATTGAAGAGCTGCTTCTAAATAATTCATACATTGCCGCAATCAAGCTTAAAGAAAGCGAAGCTGACTGTGCTGTGGGTGGTTCAATAAGCTCAACCGGAGATCTTATGAAGGCAGTAATTCACGTGCTTGGAATGGCCAAAGGTAAAAAGTTTTTAAGCAGCTCAGCTTATGTCCAGGTTCCAGATTGCGAATATGGAATTGAAGGCAAGTTTTTCATGTCTGATCCCGGCATTCTTCCAAAACCTACAGAAGAACAGCTGCTTGATATGACACTTTCAACATATGAAACCGCAAAGGCTTTTTTTGGAGACAAAACAGTTGTAGCCCTCCTTTCTTATTCAACAAAAGGAAGCGCCAAAAGCGAAGAGATCGACATGATAAGAAGAGTTGCCCAGACTGCAAAACAAATGAAGCCTGAAATGGTAATAGACGGAGAGATGCAGTTTGATGCAGCAATAGTGCCTGATGTATGCATAAGAAAAGCACCGGACAGTCCGGTAATGGGGAAAGCAAATGTCCTTATTTTCCCAGATCTTAATGCTGCAAATATTGCATTTAAAATTATCCAGAGACTTGCCAAGGCAAACGTATGCGGACCTATTGTTCAGGGCGCAGCAAAACCTTTTAATGACCTTTCAAGAGGATGCACAGTGGAAGAGATTATAGCGCTTACAGCAATGGCTCTAATCCAGAGAAAAAGTATGGAAGACGATAATCTTCTGTAGAAAAGCAATGCTTTAATTAAAAAAAATAGTTTTAGCGATTCAGCCAGGTCCATGTCAGTTTAAAGACACCCTGGCTGAAGTTAGTTTTACTGCTAAATTGGCTTATTAATACTAAATTGCCTTTAGTAAGCCGTATGAATTGTTTGCCCTCTGAATAGCCGCTAATAGTTTTAAAAAAAGATTGACAAATTTTTTTAATCTAAATAGAATTAATGTACAAAAAGTGTACTATTGTATAATTTTATCTGCTCTTGAGGAAACATTAAATATTTAAAAATAGATGTTGTCTTTATTTTTTGTCTTGTGCCGTCGTTTTGTTTATGAAAATCTTTTATTGAAAACTTTTTAAATAATCAAAAAACAGGAGATTTTAATGGAAATAAAAATAAACCAGAAGAACAGAGAGAGAATTGCAATAGCACAAAAACTTGGTAAACCTGATCAGATACCCATAGACTTCAGCCTTGCCAGTCAGTTTAATTATCTGCACGGCTGGCTGGGACTGGACGGGAGACGTTTTCTTTTGGACCCACCTTATGTTTTACAGGCACAGCTGGAGTTTATAAATAAATTCCAGATAGAGGGAACTCTGGGTCCGGTATTCGGTCTGGCAATTGACCCTTCATATTTTAATGCCGCCGAGATAGTAGTAAAAAAAGACACTTCCCCCTGGGTACATCCCTATTTAACCACTGAAGACAAATTAAAAGATTATCTTGATTCATATAAAGAACCCGATCCATATACAGCAGGCAACTTTCCACTTTTTTGCAATGGCTATGCTTATTTTAAAAATGTTCTTGGGGATTTAATAGGGGCACCGATGGGTATGCTTGGCCCTATTGATATAGCATGTTCACTATGCGGTTCAACAAACTTCTTTATTTTTGCAAAAACAAGAAAAGAGCTTGTACACTCTCTTTTGACAAAAATCACAGATTTTATGATAAAAAATATTGAAGTCAGAGTCGAGTTATTTAAACCGGATAATCATGATTTTTCATTATACGATGACTACTGCGCTTTCTTTAACAGAGAGGATTTTTTGGAATTATGTTATCCATATATAAAGAAAATATGGGACGCTTACACGGACAAGGATTCCGTAAGACAGTTCCACTGCGACAGCCCTCTTGACCATGTTGTTGATTTGCTTCCTGAAATGGGGGTAAATGTTCTTCTGATGTTTGATCCCAAAAACGACATCGGATTTTTTAAAGAAAAAATAGGTGACAGAGTATGTCTTAAGGGAAACATAAGTCCTTTAAAGTTTCTTCGCTTTGGGAAACCTGAGGAGGTAAAAAAAGAGGTAAAGAGGCAAATTGAGGCAGCCAGAGAAAACGGCGGATATATTGTCAGTACGGGTGGAGAAATGGCAGACGGCACTCCTGACGAAAACATATTTGCACTGATTGAAGCTGTGGAAGAATACGGAAAATATTAAAATTTATTAATATTAAACAAGAAGTCGCCATTAAGTAAGGTATTTTTGCAAATTTATTTTAGTAAATTGATAAAGACAAGGAAAAAAAATAATGGAGAAAATAGTTATGGGTTCTGATCCCTGGGGATTTGAACTTAAAACATCAATTAAAAAATATCTGGAAGAAAAAGGATATCAAATTATAGATGTTGGCATGCATGATGCCAAAAATCCTGTAGATTATTATATGGTAAGCTCAATGGCAGCAAAAAAAATTCAAAATGGTGAAGCAGACAGAGGGCTTCTTTTTTGCGGAACAGGAATGGGTGTTGCGATTGCTGCAAATAAATTTAAAGGAATTTATGCTGCAGTTATTGAATCAGAATTTACTGCCAAAATGTGCAAAGCTGTCAACGATGCCAATATTTTAACAATGGGTGCAATGATCATTTCAGATCACAGAGCAAAGATGGCTGTCGATGCATGGCTTACTGCAAAACATACTGATGGATTTGACGCTGACATGGGCAAGTTTCTTAAAAGTGCTATTTCTGAAATAAAATTAATAGAAGAAGAAGAATTTAAGAATTTGGATTAAAAATTCTTAAATAGTTTCTGGTGAACAATTAGCCAAAATGGTCTAATATGGAAAATTTTTAGCTTAATTTAAACAAACAATTAACTAAAAACCGAGGCATTCATCAAGAAGCATATAAATTTTATGAACTGTCTGACTAAAAAATTTTTTAGTTAAAACAAAAAAATATCTATTGCAGCAGGCAAGTAGCTTTACCTTTATTTTTTGTTCTTTTAAATATAATAAATAGTAATTTTTTTTATAAAGTTTTATACATATGAACGGCAGGGGTAACAAATGTTTAATCACAGTATTTTGATTTACTAGAGTAAAAAATAAAAAAAGTAGAAATTTCTGATCAATATAGTTTTTAAACAAAGGAGACATAAAAGCATGTTAGAGCGGAAAGAGGTAGGGAGCTTATTTAAATCAACCGGAGTCAGAATTGGCAGTATTCAGGAGTTAGGGGTGGGAATTTCGCTTTTGGCTTTGTGCCTTATTCTTGGATTTTCCACAGAACATTTCTTTACATTGGATAATTTAATATCTATTTTAAGATCTGCTACTTATGTTGGAATAATGTCTCTGGGAATGGTTTTTGTTTTATCAATGCGAGACGTTGATCTGTCAGTTGGGAGTATCTATAATCTGGCAGGCATAACTACTGCTTTTTTGTTAACAAAACAGGTAAATGTTATTGTTGCAATACTTATCGGATTACTTGTCGGAGTTTTGTGCGGCTTGTTTAATATAGGTTTTGCAGTCTTATTTAAAATCCCTACTATTATTGTTACTTTGGGTACGCTCAGTGTATTTAAAGGTCTGGGTCTTGTTATTTCCCAGGGCTCGCCTTTCTACCAGTTTTCCAAGACAACTTTTTTGTTTACGAAAATTGGAGGTACGGTTGGCAGAGTACCTTCGATGGTTCTGATATTTCTTTTTTTGACTGTAGTTCTTTTTGTAATATACGGATTTACAATTTTCGGTATCAGAGTAAGGGGAATAGGTTCTAATCCACAGGCTGCAGAGTTTAGCGGAGTAAATATAGTTAAATATAGATTTATAGTATTTGCTCTTATGGGTCTTCTGTCTGCCTTTTCCGGCGTTCTGGAAATTTCATTTCTTCAAAGCTCAAATTTACAAATGGGAATTGGAACTGAGCTTAGCGTAATTGCTGCAGTAATTATAGGAGGTACCTCTCTGGCTGGCGGCTCCGGGTCAATATTGGGTGCACTGATAGGTGCTTTAATAATATCTGTAATAAGAAACGGAATAGTTCAGGTAGGAATCAATCAGTATTGGACATCAACTGTAACAGGATTTGTTATTCTTGCCGCAGTTGCTATTGATTATTTATTTAGAAAACTCAGAACAAAATAAAAGAAAGGAGTCTTTTTATTATTAAATAATATCAATTGTTTAAAGGTACCAAATCAAACAAAAAGGGGGTGAATTTTATTTTAATAATTTCGGATATTAAAAGCGTGATTTGTCTCAAAACACTGTAGCGTGTCGAAAATAAAAGAAACAAATCACCGAAGGATTTTACCAAAAAAGTAAATTTTATGAAAGAGGAGACTAACTTGAAAAAATCATTACTATTGCTTGCTGTTGTAGTACTATGTGTTTCCATGCTTGCTTCTTTTACTCTTATAGGCTGTAAAACAGCTGCCGTAGCAACAACTGCTGCTGCAGAGACAACAGCTGCTGCTGCAACAACAGCTGCTGCTGCAACAACTGCCGCTGCTGAGACTACAGCTGCAACTGCAAATACACTACCTGCAGATACTTTATTTGGAGTTGTACTGCATATTTCAAGCGCATTTGCAAACACCATAGGCAGAGGTGCCATGGCTGCTGCTAAAGATTACGGCGCAACAAAAGTAGAAATTGTTATTCCTTCAAAAATGGAAGCAACAGAGCAGATAGCTTTATTTGATGCAATGGTATCCAAAGGTGCAAAAGGAATATTGACTGTTGCTGCTGCTGCAGGAGCATGGACCGTTCCAATCAATAACGCTGTTGATAAAGGCGTAATTGTATGTACTGGAAATGTTGGAGATACTGCATCAAAACAAGCTATATATTCAGGTATTTCCGGTTATGCAGATGGCCTGATTCTTGGACAAGCTATTATGGACGATCCAAATGCACCTAAAAAAGGAAAAGTAATAATCGGTGATCCAATACCAGGACTGCCTGTACTTAACGGAAGAGTCAAGGGCGTAACTGAGATACTTTCAAAAAATCCTGATTTTGAAATTGTCGGTCCTCTGGACTGCGGTCAGTCACCAGACGCAACATATGCTTGGCTTGAAGGTGTTTACTCTGCAAATCCTGATATGGTTATGCTGGTTGGCTCAAGTTTCCTTGAACCAGGTGCAGCAGACCAGTTTAAGAGAAAAAACAAAGATGCAAAGTTTTATGTTTGTGGATATGACCTGGAACCAAATGAATTACAGGGAGTTAAAGATGGCACAATTAATGTAACTATTGGACAGGGACCATATCTTCAGGGATATCTTCCAATGATGGCCATTTTTGAAAACCTGCTTAAGGGAAATCCTCTGGCACAAGGCTGGGCAAATACCGGCGAGGAAGTTGTAACTTTAGCTAATATTGATGAGTTTATTAAAAGAGAAAACGATCCAGCTGTAGAGTATGATTTCTATAAAAAAGTAATAGAGGCAAATTACAAACCTATATGGGAAAAAATTACCCCGTTTAGTGAATTTGTCGACTAAAAATATTTTTTAAAAAAGTATCCGGCGCAGGTTTAAACCTGTGCCGGATAAAAAACATTAAAAGTCCAAACATTTAAAATTAATATGGAAAAAATGATTACTATCAGCAATTTAAGCAAATCTTTTGGTGCTACCCTGGCACTGGATGATGTTAGTTTTGAAATAGGCAGAGGAGAGGTTCATGCACTGGTTGGCGAAAATGGTGCGGGTAAATCTACTTTAATGAAAATTTTGGCTGGAAATGTAAAAAAAGACAGTGGTTCCATTTTTATAAAAGGGGAAGAAGTGTCTTTTAGAAATCCAATGGATGCTGTAAAAGCCGGGGTCAGTATTGTTTACCAGGAATTAAGCCTGTTCCCTGATCTGAAAGTAATGCAGAATATTTTTAATACCAGGGAGAAGAGAAATCTGATAGGAATTTTAGATAATGCAAAGATGGCCAAAGAAAGTGCAAAAATATTAAACAGCTTTGAAACTGAACATAAAATATCACCTTATGACAGAATTGAAAATTTATCGATTGCTGACAGGCAGGTTGTCGAAATTTGCAGAGCACTCTCTTTTGGTTCCCAGATACTTATTCTTGATGAACCAAATTCTGCACTTACGGAAAGCGAAACTCTTTCATTGTTTAAGTTCATAAGAGAACTCAGGCAAAAAGGAATAACAATTATTTATGTTTCACACAGGCTGGAAGAAGTATTTAGTATTTCTGATAAAATTTCAGTTTTAAGAGATGGAAAATATATTGGGACATGGGATATAAAAGATACAAATAAAAAAGAAATAATTTCCGCAATGATAGGGAAAAAACTTGAAGAAGTTTTCCCCCAAAAAAGAAAACTGGCAGATACAAACAAGATACTTGAGGTTAGTAATTTAAATAGAAGAGCAGCCTTAAAAAATATTAATTTTTTTGTAAGAGAAGGCGAAGTCCTGGGATTTGCAGGGCTTGACGGATGCGGTATAGAAAATATTTTTAAAATATTGTTCGGGCTGGAGAAAAAAGATTCGGGAACTATAATTTATGATGGGAAAAGAATTGAAAGGCAGAAACCATGGAATGCC
>CAYNMO010000015.1:11324-20440 GCA_964398155.1 uncultured Actinomycetota bacterium
GTAAGGCACATTGAAGAACTTGCCCAATGCCTCGCCCAAGGCCTGATGCTTGACTGGTCAATTAAAGAAAATTTAAGTTTTAATATTTTAAATAAAATTTCGGGCATGCTTGGTTTTATTAATACTGTCAGAACCAGTGCTATTGTAAAAGAATATTTCAAAAAATTAAATATAGTTACAACCAGTATGTCAAAAAAGGTGAGTTCTTTGTCAGGAGGCAATCAGCAGAAAGTTGTAATTGCAAGGTGGCTTGCAACTAATCCTAAAATACTGATTCTTAACGACCCTACCCGTGGGATTGATGTTGGAGCAAAAGCTGAAATATACAAAATTATTGATGAACTGGCAAAAAGCGGTTTTGCCATTCTTTTAACTTCTTCAGAAATTGAAGAAGTTCTTGAACTCAGCGACAATATCGTGGTTGTTTATAAGGGCGAGATAGTTGCAAAATTTGATGGGGGAACTGTGGAGAAACCTGAGCTGATGTCATATATCACCGGAGCATTTTTAGGTAATTAAAGCACTGCGCAGATTTTTTTTTAGATTTTAAAATGTAAATGCATTCAAACAGCTGTTATTTTAAATATAATGAAAATATTTTTAATAAACGGAATAACTCCAGGGATATATTAAATTAAACATTATTTGAAATTGATATTTTTAAAAATGCAAAAGATTTGTTAGCGGAGGCTAAAAATGGAAAAAGAAATATTAATTGGAATAGATTTGGGCTCAACTAATGTCAAAACGATGTTTTTTAATAAGGATGGCAAAGTTCTTTCAGTTTCCACAAAAGAATATAAGAAAAAAAAAAAAAAACCAGGATGGGTTGAATTTAATCCACTCGACTGGTGGGAGAGCACAAAAGCCACAATAAAATCCTGTCTGTCTAAAACAAGTATTGATCCAGGGTCAATAGCGGGCATGTGTATAAGCGGACTTGGATGCTGTCCTGTTCCAATGGATGAAAAAGGAGAAGTGCTTTATAATGCTTTGCCATGGTCCGATCAGAGAGCACAGGTCGAAGTAGATTTTTTAATTAATAACTGCAAAGAGGCTATTTATTCCGCAAGCGGGGGTTATCCAACTACAATGAATGCCATGCCTCATTTAATGTGGATTAAAAATAATGAGCCCTCGGTTTATAAAAAAATGTTCAAATATACTGAAGCCTCAGGATTTATTGTACAGAGGCTTACAGGGGAATTTATAATTGATTATGCTTCAGCATCATTTGTTGAATACGGTATTGATATTAAAAAATTAGAGTTTAGTAAAGATTTAATTAAAGCAATGGGTCTTGATTATGATAAATTCCCAAAACTAATTGCAAACACTGAAGCTGCAGGAAAAGTAACCAAAGAAGCAGCTGCACAAACAGGGCTTATTGAAGGTATTCCTGTTTTTTGCGGAGGCAATGATATGCCGGCAGCTGCAATTGGAGCAGGCGCAATAAAGTCAGGGCAGGCATTCTTATATACGGGTACAGGCGCAAATACTACTGTAATAACTGATCAGCTTTTTAAAACTTCCCCTTATCTCTTAAACTGCCTTTGCATTAATAATCCCAAGATAAAATTGATTGACGGTGTTCAGGGCTCGATAGGATATTCATTAAAATGGTTTAGGGATAATCTTGGTGGTCTGGAAAAATTTGCTTCTTCTGTTTTGGATACAGCGCTTGACCCCTTTGAACTGATGGATGCGGAGGCTTCAAAAACAGAGGCAGGTGCCGGTGGAGTAATTTATCTGCCATTTCTGCAGGGACATTTTTCACCTGTTTTAAACCCTTACGCAAAAGGAGTATTTTTTGGAATAGGCCCTACCACTTCAAGAGCTCAACTGATCAGAGCTATTATTGAAGGCTGTGTATTTGATAACTATCAGAGCCTTAGGGTAATTCTTGATATGGGAGTCAAAATTGATGAAATTATTTTCGTAGGCGGTCCTTCAAACGGCAAAGTATGGTGTCAGGCTGTAGCAGATATTACAAACAGGAAAGTAATTACGGTAGATGTTCCGGAAGCTGCAACTTTGGGCAATGCAATAATTGCCGGAGTGGGAACCGGTATTTATGGCAGCTTTGAGGAGGCAATTAAAAAGATAGTCAGGGTTAAAAAAATATATGACCCAATAGAAAATAATCATAAATTATATTCTGAATTATATACTTTATATCTTCAGATATATGAAGAATCTTTGGGAAGTCTGGAAAAACTTGCCAAGGTTAAGGAAAAATTTAATATTTTAAGATAGTAAATATTTAATAAAAATTTACTATTTATTAAAGACAATAAGAGGTGATTAAAATTAACTCCAGAGAAAGAGTGGTTAGAACATATAATCATAAGGAGCCGGACAGGGTTCCTATCTGTATTGGTGGTGTTGCGCAAAAATTTACAATGCCCATATATAATAAGGTAAAGGAAAAGCTTGGAATAAAGGATAAATATGAAAAAGAAGATATCCATGATGAGTTAAATAATATTATTTACTATCACCCCAAAATTCTTGAATATTTTAATGTTGATTTTCGTGAGATCCAGATAAATAAAATACCACCGCGAAAAATATATGAGGATGGAAGCTGGGAAAATGAACTTGGAATCAGAATGAAGCTAAGTCCGAGCGGAGAAACTGCCAATTTTATATCTCATCCCTTAAAAGACGCAGAAGCAGATGATATAAAAAACTATGACTGGCCCAAACCTGATAATAAAGAAAGAGTAAAGGGTAAAAGAGATGAAGCCCAAAATCTTTTTAATAATTCTGATTACGCAATTGGGGCATATAAGGCAACTCTGCTGGGTATTTTTGATTGTGCCTGGACCATGAGAGGTATGGAAAAATTTTTTATGGATCTTGTTTTTAACAAAGAAATTACAAATACTCTTCTGGATAAAATTCTTGAGTATAATTTTGGTGTTTATGACTTATTCCTCAAAGAAATTGGAGAATATGTTAATTGCGTAGAGTTCAATGATGACTTTGGCTCTCAGAGCAACCTGATGATCTCTCCAGACCAGTACCGAGAATTTATAAAACCAAGACATAAAATAATGATTGATATGTTCAAAAAAAATGCTCCAAATGCAAAAGTTCTTATACATTCCTGTGGGAGCATACATGATATAATTCCTGATTTTATTGAAATCGGAATAGATATAATTAATCCGGTACAGCCTCTTGCCACAAAAATGGATACTTATCAGTTAAAAAAGGAATTTGGCAAAGATATATGTTTTCAGGGTGGAATAGATTTACAGGTAGCAATGAGAGGATCTTTTGATGATATCGAAAAAGAGGTAAAAGAGAGGATAAAATCACTGGCTCCCGGCGGAGGATACGTGCTTTCTTCGGCTAATAACATAGCCAGCGATATTCCGGTAGAAAATGTGTTTAAACTGTATGAACTGGCTTTGAAATATGGAAGTTATCCTCTGGAGTTTTAAGATGCAAATTTTATTTAAAAGAATTTTAGGCTAAAAAAATATAAAAAATTTTTATCCAAGCAACTTTGAAAAACATAGAAAACAATAAAATACTGCATAAGATATTAAAGTATTATTATATTGACGATATGACCCAGCAGGAAATTGCTCAAAAGCTTCAAATATCACGTATAAAAGTAATACGTTTTCTCAATTATGCAAAAGAACAGGGACTTATCGAAATAAAGCTCAATATTCCCCTTAAGGACAGTTATGAACTTGAAAGTCAGATAGAAAAAAAATATTCCCTGCGAGAGTGCAGTATTTGTCCTTCTTTTAACAGCGATAATGAAATATATAAGTGTGCAAGTATTGAACTGGCTGAAATACTCAGAAGAGTTTTAAAAAAGGATATTTATTTGGGAGTAAGCTGGTCTAATGCCGTAAAAAGTGTTTTGGAATATTTAAATTTCAGTAGAAAAATAGATGTAAATATCGTACCAATAATTGGGGGACTTGAATTTGATGGATTTACCACTAATTCAAATATAATTGCGCATCTTTTTGCCGAAAAATTAGGCGGGAAAAATTTCTCTATTAATATTCCTGCAGTTTTTGATTCCAGTGAGGCCAAAAATATTATTGAAAATGAAAGACACACCAAGAAAATGCATGAGCTGGCAAAAAAAATAGAGGTAGTAATAACTGGTGTAGGCGGCATGGATGTTGATGGCACTGCTTTTAAAAGCGGATATTTTACCCTGTCCGAAAGGAATTATCTAAATACTTTAGGGATATGCGGAATAGTTAATTTGAATTTTATCGATATAAACGGACAGGAAGTTAAAACAGACATTGATAACAGAATAATAAAAATTTTCCCGCTTGAAAGTTTTAAAAGATTAAGCAATGTAATAGGTATTGCTTTTGGTGAAAAAAAAATAATACCGCTTAAAGCAGCTCTAAACGGCAGGGTCATAGATTATCTGATTACAGACGAAAATACAGCAAAAAAATTAGTAATATAATATTTTTAACTTTGTTTAATACATAAATACAGTGTTAATTATTAAACTAATTAAAATTATCAAATTTAGAAAAATATTAAAACAATATTGAAAAAGGTGACAAAAATGCTTCAGGCAAAAATAATAAGCAAGGGAAATATTATTCTTGAGAATATTGAAATTCCAAAACCTTCAGAAAACGAAGTTCTTTTTAAAGTCACCTATGCTGGTGTGTGCGGATCAGACAGGCTGATGATGAAAGATCCGTCATTCTTCTCTTATCCGGTAGTAAATGGCCATGAAATTATCGGTATAGCAGCATCTGAAGGAAAAAAAATCAAAAAAGGACAGAGAGCCATCGTATGCCCTTTTGTGGTTTGCGGAAATTGTGAATTCTGTAACAAGGGTCTGTATAATCTTTGCACCTCACTTTTATTTATTGGAGGCACGCCTGTTAATGGCGGCTTTGCTGAGTTCATTACAGTTAAAGAGGATATGCTCTTTACCGTTCCTGAAAGTATTTCTGACGAAGCAGCATCTCTTGTGGAGCCTGCTGCAGTTGCTTATCATGGTATTAATTTGCTTAATCCTTCAAAGATTGATAATGCCATGGTGATTGGAGCCGGTATTATTGGTTTACTTTCAATCAAAATTTTAAAAGAAAATTATAATCTTAAAAATATAACTGCCGTAGATATTTCAGATAAAAAACTTGATGCCGCAAAAGCAAGCGGCGCAAATAATACAATCAATCTAAGTGGCAAGGATTGGAAAACCATCGAGTCACTTAATAATAATCCATTTATATCAGGTAAATATGAGGGCATAGTGGATTATGTAAGCACAAGTCAAAGCATTGATATCTCAATTGCCAATTTAAAAAAAGGTGGAACGGTAGTAGTAACCGGGATGCCGCATAGTGATGTTACGATAGACAAACTTCCATATTTTGCTATTGCAAATAAAGAGTTAAGCATAAAGGGTTGTTACTGTTATGTAAAACAGGACTTTGCTGATGTAATTGACATGCTGACCAAAAAGGTAATAAAAGTAGATGAGCTTGTTTCTGGAAAATATGACCTTAAAGACGTAGCACAGGCATTTATTGACTGGGAGAAGAATTATACCGAGTGGTATAAGATTCTAATTAGGCCCTGATTCTAAATATGCCCTTAAAAAACGTGTGTTTTTAGTAAAATTGCTTTTATTGTAAAAATATTAAGTTAGTTTATTTTATATTATTTTTTTTTAAAAAAGTTCCAGGAAAAATTAATAAACAAAAAAGGAGACAGCAGATGAGTCTGATCGTATCACTTGATCTTGGAATAACTCTTGCAAAATGTGTTATATATGATGATCTGGGTATAGCCGTATCAGAAGCTCAGGAAGAAATGAACCTTGTCTATCCTGGTCCCGGAATGGCAGAACATCCTTCCGGTGACTTTTATGAAGCTGCCTGCAGGATGATAAGGAAGGCTGTCTCTAATCCCAAAATTAATAAAAGAGATATAAAATGCGTTTCTGCAGACAGCCAGATGGGCGGAGTAGTGACAATTGACAAGAATTTTAACCCCGTCACTTATTTTGACAGTCCCCTGGACAACAGAGCTTCCGAGGAAAATCATTTTATCCATAATAATTTTGGTGACCTTATTATAAAGAAGAACGGTTCTTTCTCCTGGTTTGGACAGAAGATACTCTACTGGCAAAAAAGAAAAGATATTTTTAAAGATATTGTCAGCTTTATACCCCCATCAGCTTTTGTGGCAGGCAAGCTTGCAGGGCTTACAGGCAAAGAAGCTTATATAGATGATGTTGCGCTCCCTTTGTCAGGGCTCTCAAATCTTAAAGAGGGCTGCTGGGACGAAGAGCTGATAGATTTATTTAAAGTAGACTCCACAAGGCTTCCTGCAATAAAAAGGCCTACAGACATAATCGGCACCATAACTAAAAAAGCTGCCGAGGAAACAGGTCTCCCCGAAGGCATTCCTATTGCCGCAGGATGCGGAGATATAACTGCAGGATTTGTAGGTGCCGGGATAATAACACAGGGACAGATGATAGATATTTCAGGAACAGGATGCATGCTTGGCGCGGCAGTAAATGAATTCAGATGTGATCTTAAAAACAAGACTTTATATTGCCTGAAATCTCCCGTTAAAGATACGTATTACCTGCTCTCTATTGTTCCTACAGGAAAGACACACAAGTGGTTTGTAGATGAATTTTTTCCAGAAAAAAAGGCTGAACTGAAAGATGATGTTTATCAGTATCTTGACAGGCAGCTGAAAAATATAAATCCGGGTTCTGACGGCCTGATTTCTATAAATTTTCTTCAGGGTCGATATTCCCCTCCGGATCCAGATATGAAAGGATTGTTCATCGGTCATACATGGGCTCATTCCAAACTTCACTTTATGAGATCCATAATGGAATCCATGGCCTACGATCATTATCTGACAAAAGAGATAATTCTTGAACTCTTGCCGGACCTTAATTTTAAAAATATCACTGCAATCGGAAGCGGAGCAAAGAGCATGTTCTGGATGCAGCTTAAATCGGATATACTTCAAATACCTTACAGAAATCTTATAAGAAGCGATTCCTCTTCACTTGGTGCTGCAGTAGTCGGAGGTTGTGCTGTTGGACTGTTTAAAGATGTTGAGAAGACTATTACAGATTTTGTAAAAGTAAAAGACGAAGTATTTCCTGTAAAAGATGCTGACAAAAAATACTTAAAGTATATAGAGATATACAAAGAACTATTTGGCACTTTAAAGAATATTTATGCAAAACTTGCAAATTAGTCTTTTGGTTTGTTCAAATAAATCAGAAGCACCTGAATTTGCTGCAGAATTTTTGATGACCAGAAAATTATTAATGTGGTATTATTCTAAAACAATACCACATTATCTTCTGGTTTAGTCAGATAAATCAGATCTGCTCAAGTTTTTCTGAATTTTTAATAAATAAAAAATTACTAATGTGGTATTATTCTAAAATAATGTACATTAGTACAAAATTTGAACATAAATTAGGTTATTGTTAGAATAGTAGCAAATAAAGCTTAAAATATCTTTTTCGAAAATATAAAGCAGACATTAATTGTTTTTTTTAAAACTAATTTTATTATCTTATATCGAAGGGATTTAAAATGTACAAAAAAGAAAAAGCAGAAATAATAAAAACTGCAAAAAAGTTAATCTCCTGCGGTCTTATTAAATTAACTACCGGCAATCTGAGTCTGAGAAAAGGAGATCACGTTATAATATCGCCATCAGGCATGGATAAAAGTGAGCTTGAAATAAGTGACATCGTGGTTATTGATCTTGACGGGAAGGTAATTGAAGGTATCAGGGTTCCCTCAAAGGAAACAGACGGAAATCTTTACATTTATAAAAAAATGCCTACGGTCAGGGCTATAATACACACACACCAGGTATACGCCACCGCAGTTGGCCTTGTAGGAGATACTCTGCCGGCTATTCTTACAACACAGGCAAGTGCAGTTGGCGGAGAAGTAAAGGTCACCCCTTATGCTCCTGCAGGAAGTGAACAGATAGGTATATTTGCAGTTGAATATCTTGGCGATAACAAGGCGGTTATTCTTAAACACCACGGGGTCTATGTCATTGGTGAAACAGCAAATGATGCACTGCATGCAGCAGTTTATCTTGAAGAAGCCTCCCAGACATACCTGTCCGCAAGAGCCATTTGCGTACCTCCTGTTCTGGTAGGGTGGCAGATAGAAAAAGCACATGAGATATATAAAGATTATCTTTTTGAAAAATAAATAAGACTGGGAAAATTAATTAGTTTATCCTGATTAAATCAGTTTTTAGTGAATAACTTGTTTGAATTGAGCTTAAATTTTTAATAAGTTTGGCCATATTACTGATTAATAACCATAAGTTTGTTAGTTTTTTGTTGATATTGCTGGTTTTTTACTGAATTATTAATTAGTTTCTGATAAATAACTGGCTAAAATGGTCTGCTTAATATAATTTTAAACTTAATTGAAGTAAATGATTTGGCAAATAAAGACTTATTAATCAAAAATTAATTAAAATTAGCATTAAAATGTTTACAATTAAAAAATGAAGCTAATTGTTAACCATAAACCAATTAAAAGAACGGAAAGGGCATGTCATTAGACAATAGTAAAATGCTTGAAATTTATCGAAAGCTCCTTTTGGCCCGGCTTTTTGAAGAAAGGGTTTATAAACTTGTCCTGGAAGGTCTGGTGATCGGATCAGTTCATTTAAGCACCGGTGAAGAAGCTGCTTCAGTTGGAACCATTTCAGCACTAAGAAAAGAAGATTATATTTTACCAACACACAGAGGGCATGTGCAGCATCTTACAAAAGGTGCAGATCCGTCCAGGCTACTCGCAGAGCTTGCAGGCAAAGAAACCGGATATTGCAGGGGAATAAGCGGTTCTATTCATATTTTTGACAAAGAAAATAATAATCTTGGAAGCAATGGAATAGTTGGTGGACAGTTTCCGATAGCTGTTGGCGCCGGTATGGCCATCAAATATAAGAAAAGCGACAGTGTGGTTGCCTGTTTTTTCGGAGACGGGTCCTCTAACCAGGGTTGGTTTTATGAACTTCTTAATCTGGCGTCATTATGGGATTTGCCGATTGCTTTTATATGTATAAATAATTTATACGGAATG
>CAYNMO010000016.1:0-1642 GCA_964398155.1 uncultured Actinomycetota bacterium
GGAGTGGATCCTCAAAGTATTCTGCTACTCACTTTTACCAGAAAAGCTGCGTCAAACATGCTAAAGAGAGCCAGTATGATTTTGGATGATCGCTGCAGCAGTATATCCGGAGGCACTTTTCATTCATTTGCAAACACTGTTCTCAGAAAATATGCAAAGCTTTTGGGATTTACTGAAAATTTTACCATACTTGATGAAGGTGATGCACAGGGTGCCATAGGTATTCTCAGGGCAAAGCTTGGATTTAATAAAACAGAGAAAAGATTTCCGCTAAAACATACCATTGCTGCCATATTAAGCAAATCTGTAAATAAAAACGCTACTGTTGAATCTATAGTAAACATGGAATATCCGCATTTCACGGGAAGCCTTGACGGAATAAAGATAATTCAAATGGAATACTGTAAATATAAAAAAGAAAAAATGCTGATGGATTACGATGACCTGCTTTTATATTTCGAACAGCTTCTCAGAGAAAATGACAAAACAAGAGAGAGAATTTCAAATTTTTATAAATTCATAATGATTGATGAGTATCAGGATACAAACAAGATTCAGGCAGGAATTGCTTTTTTGCTGGCCTCTGAGCATAAAAACATAATGGTTGTCGGTGATGACTCTCAAAGCATTTATTCATTCAGAGGCGCTAATTTCAAAAACATAATGGATTTTCCCAATCAGTTTCCTGGCTGCAAAATAATTACTCTGGAGCAAAACTACAGAAGCACCCAGCCAATACTTGATTTTACCAATGCGTTAATTGAAAATGCCAGTGAAAAATATTCAAAAAAATTATTTACAAAAAGAGAAGGCGACTCCAAGCCGGTATTTGTTGAAACTGATGACCCGGAAATGCAGTCGAAATTTGTTGTTCAGAGAATACTTGAAATAAGAGAAGAGGGTGTTCCCCTTAATAAAATAGTTGTTTTATTTCGAAATGCCTGGCATTCAAATGATCTTGAAATTGCTCTTGGAGCGGCAGGCATTAATTTTACCAAACATGGTGGAATCAAATTTACAGAAGCAAGCCACGTAAAAGATGTAATTTCTTATCTGAAAATAGTTCATAACCCCATGGATGCCATAAGCTGGTTTCGAGCTCTTCAGCTCATAGGCGGAATAGGTGAAAAAACTGCCGAGTTTATCACAGGCGAAATTGTCGAAAACAAAAAAGGAATTGAGTTCCTTAAAGACCTTGTGTATCTTGAAACCGAAATTAACGGCATCAGGATGAGAGATTATAAAAAAACCGGCAATGATGGCAGTAATGTCGACCATTTTGATTACGGCAAGCCTGTTTACAGTAAAAAATATTATAAAGACCTTTATAAGCTGTATGTTATGCTTCAAAAAATGGCTGGTGAAAATCTGGTGCCTGCTGAGCTTATTGAGGCGGCTTTTGATTATTACAGGCCAATATTTGAAAACAAATACGACGACTTTAACAGAAGATCAAAAGATATTGAATCGCTTGCTCTTATTTCTCAAAGGTACAGGAGTTTAAGTTCTTTTCTTTCAGATATGTCAATTGAACCATTTAAAGAAAGCCAGTCACGGGCAGAAGCAGAGGACACAGATGATGAGGAGCTTGTTCTTTCAACAATCCATTTTTCTGTTAATTTACCATTAATTTTTATAAAAT
>CAYNMO010000016.1:1652-6303 GCA_964398155.1 uncultured Actinomycetota bacterium
CTAAAGGCCTTGAGTGGCATACAGTTTTTATCATATATCTTGTTGACGGATTTCTTCCAGGAGTAATGTCTTTGTCAAGCACTGAAGACATTGAAGAAGAAAGGAGACTTCTTTACGTCGCCGCAACAAGAGCAAAGGAAAACCTTTATCTTGTGAAGCCAAATAACAGCAAGCAGGGAGGCAACTACTTCCAGAGCTCATACGGTTCGTTTTCAGAGATCAGCAGATTTTTAAAGGAAAACGATATTCTTGAAAAATATACAGAGAAATGGCTTCTTTTAACTGAATAAATTTTTTTTAAAATAGAAAAATAATTAAAAATACTAACTGGAGGGCATATGCAAAAAGCTTCTTTTCGTCAAAAAGCCAGATATGGTTTTGATAATCTGATGTCAAAAGGCACTCCTACACTGATAGGCTCCCTGGCAATTATCTCAGTAATACTTATTGCCATTATTTCCTTTATTGTCTGGATAACAAGATCTGCGCCCGATAAAAGCTTCATGCAGCTCGCCTGGATGAGCCTGATGAGGACTCTTGATGCAGGGACAATGGGTGGAGATGAAGGAAACTGGCCCTTTCTTCTTTTGATGTTTGCCGTTACCTTGGGTGGAGTATTTGTCATAAGCATTTTAATAGGCCTTCTGACTACCGGTATTGAAACAAAACTTGACTCACTTCGCAAAGGCCGATCTATTGTAATTGAAAACAACCATACGATAATACTTGGATGGTCTGAGCAGATTTTTACTATTATTTCTGAGCTTGTAGAAGCAAATGCAAGTCAGAAAAGAAGCTGTATTGTCATAATGGGGCAAAAAGACAAAATAGAAATGGAAGATGAAATAAAGGAAAGAATAGAAACCCTAAAAAACACAAAAATTGTATGCAGGCAGGGAAGCCCCATAGAATTTGCCGACTTAAGGATGGTCAACATTAATTTTTCAAAATCAATTATTATACTTGACGAATCAGATTCTAACGTCATAAAAACTGTTCTGGCAATTACTAACAGCAAGGACAGGAGAAAAGAGCCGTTTCACATAACAGCTGTTTTAAATGAGTCATCAAATCTCTGTGTAGGGACAATTGCAGGGATGGGTGAGGTTGAATTTATTTTAGGCAAAGACATAATATCCAAGCTTGTTGCACAGACATGCAGACAACCCGGCCTGTCAATAGTTTATACAGAGCTGCTTGACTTTGGAGGGGATGAAATCTATTTTTCCAAAATTTCAGAGCTGTCAGGAAAAACATTTAAAGAAGCCATGATGATGTTTGAAAAATCTGCGGTAATAGGAATAAACTCAAAGGGTGCTGTAAGGCTCAATCCTCCTATGGAAACCATCATTGGCTCCGATGATAAAATTGTTGTAATCAGTGAGGATGATGACACTGTTTTATTATCAAATTTAAACGATTATGGCATAAATGCGCAAGCTGTTTTATCTGATTTTAAAAATACATTTGCTATTGATAATAAAATTGAAAAAACACTGATGTTTGGGTGGAATGAACAGGCTGCAAATATAATAATTGAGCTTGACAAGTATGTTTCTCAAGGCTCACTTTTAACTGTTGCTGCAAATTTTTCCGGGGGCATTGAAAACATAAAGGCAGACTGCTCAAAAACAATCAAAAACCAGGCTGTTGAATTTACTGATACTGATATTAACAGCAGAGCAGTATTAAATGAATTAACTTCAAGAGATTTTGACCATATCATAATTCTTTCATATAGTGACAGGAGCATCCAGGAAGCTGACGCAGTTACCCTGATAACTTTGCTTCATTTAAGGGATATTTCCGAAAAGACCGGAGTTAAGTTTTCAATAATAAGTGAGATGCTTGACATAAGAAACAGAAGTCTTGCAGAAGTTGCAAAGGTCAATGATTTTATTGTAAGCGGCAAATTGACAAGCCTTATACTTACTCAGGTATCCGAAAACAAGCTTCTTAACCTGGTTTTTAAGGATTTGTTTGACGCAGATGGCTCAGAAATATATATAAAAAGAGCCGGCAGCTACATAGACTGCAGTAAAAATGTAAATTTTTATACTATAATTGAGGCGGCACAGAAAAAAAATGAAACTGCAATCGGATATAAGATTTTTTCTCAGGAAACAGATCCTCAAAAGAATTATGGAATTTATATAAACCCTGCCAAGTCTGATTTGATTGCTTTAAGAGATGAAGACAGTATAATAGTATTATCAGAAAATTAGTAAAAATTAATTAAAATTTATTTTCTGGAGATAAAATAAATGTCTGTTATTTTATGGACACTGGCCATTTTTTTTGGCCGAATAATTGATGTTTCTCTTGCAACGATAAGAATTAATTTCATAATAAAGAGAAAAAAAATACTTGCTGCCGCAATAGGGTTTTTTGAAGTAACTATTTTTGTTGCAGTTATTGCAAGAGTAATCCAGGACCTGAGCAGCAATATTTATGGAATATTTGCTTACGGCGCCGGATTTGCCGTTGGAACTCTTATCGGAATAACTATTTCTGACAGACTTTCAAAGGACCTGATTAGTACCAGTGTTATTTCCAAAAACAAATCATCAGAGATAGAGGAATTCTTAAGGAAAGAAGGGTTCGGAGTTACGAGCTATAATGGATATGGTAAAGATGGAGATGTTAAAATCCTTAATATTGTATGCAGGCAGATTCATTATGCCAAGTTAAATAAAATACTTTCCGGTCTGGATCCAGAATCATTTATTACATCGCACACACTTGAAAACCAAAGAGGCGGTTATCTTTATGGTTTAAAGAAAAAATAAAGGTAATCAGACAGTTAATAGCTGGCAAAATGGCTTAAACTTCGCGGGGCTTTTATTGCAAAGCTTTAAAAATAGTTTTAAAGTGTAATGCTGCATGGTTATAAAAATAGTTTTAAGTGTAAATTTTATTGCATTTAATTATTTATGAATTTTTAATAATATTTCTTACAGAATTAATTGGGAAAAAAATGAGCAGAGGAAAACCTATAGTATTGATATCAAGCTATCCGCCAAGACTGTGCGGGATAGGAACTTTTGCTGAGGAGGCAAGAGAGTTTATACAAAAATTATATGATGACAGGGATGTTCTTGTAATAAGCCATACTGATGGTGAAGGTGAAGGAGTTTTCCCACTCATTAATATGAAAGACAGGTTCTGGTGGAAGCCTGTCGTAAAACAGATTAAAAAACTTAATCCCCATGTTATTCATATTGAACATGAATACGGGCTTTATGAATATGTTGACGAAAGAGGGATCGGGGATGGCAATCAGGGGTTTTTAGAGTTTCTGGATGCAATAAATGAATATCCTGTAGTTGTTGAACCTCATACTGTTCATGGAAGACTAAGAGATAAGGAAGAAAACTTTGTTTATGAACTCTGCAATGCTGTTGATGTAGTAATATTTAAAAGTGAGTATCAAAAATGGCGGCTTCACTGGACATTCGCGCAAAGAAAATGGAATATGCCATCAAATATAATGATAATTCCTCATGGTGCAAGACCAGACATGAAATGGGAGCCAAAAGATATCCCGGCGCTAAAAGAGGAATTAGGGTTAAACAAGCTTAAATATTTAAGCAATAATCTTGTCGGACTTGTGGGATGGGTACAGTCCAATAAAAGATGGGATATTCTTACTTCAGTATGGGAAGAAGTGTCCTCAAAAATTGAGGAGAAAACAGGAGAATCATGGGATCTTCTTGCAGCAGGCGCAATGAGAGACCCAAACCATCTTGATGACTATAATAAATACAGAAAGGAAATTGAGTTACTCGAGCAAAAAGGAAGAGCCCACTATTATGAATTTATTCCAAGAGGGGAAATCTATTATAAGGTTATGGCGGTATGTGATTTTATAGTTTTGCCATCAGTTGACGAAACTCAGTCGGGCACGCTTGCAAGAATTATTTCCTTAAAAAAGCCATTTATAACAACTGCTCCAATGGAAGGCCTGACTGCACAGACTCTTGAAAGCGAAGGCGGATTGTTGTTTACATCAAAACAAATGCTAAAAGACAAAGTAATCAAACTGGCCTGTAATAAAAATTTAAGGCTTGAATTTTCAAATAATTTAAATAATTACCTTAATAATGTCGTTTCCTGGGAAGTGATTGCAAAGCAGTATAAATATGCCTACAAATTGGCAAGACTAAAAAAAATAAGCTCAGTTGAAATAAATCTTCCGCCTGACTTTTAAATAGGGCGAAGAATATTTAAATCATACTCGTTAAAAAAATACCGATGGATACATCAGCGGCAAATATATTGAATATAAATTATCAGTTATGCTGGCTAGTTACTGGTCAATAAGTCTTTTCTTGCAGATCATTTTATTTAATTAAGTTTAAAATTTTATTAATCCGGCCATTTAAGCCAGTTAATAAACGTAAACCAGTAAATATATATTTTTATAATATATATTTATGTTATTATATTGATTAAAATTACAGTATGAGGTTAACAGGAAAATAGTAATAAATAAAAATTTTTTGAATCTTGGTTGTTGTATTTTTTGTTTTAAGCCAAATATTTTTGGAGTTAGGTAATAGCAAATACCTGCTTTTAATTGGCAAAACTTATAAAATTTTACAAAAAATTTTAAAAATGACCAAAAAAAATAACAGTGACGCATATTTGG
>CAYNMO010000016.1:6313-11560 GCA_964398155.1 uncultured Actinomycetota bacterium
AATAAGGGAGGCGCTGAAACAACTGGAACAGCAGGGTGTTTCAGATGTCTATTCTCTTACTGAGCAGACAAACAAGTCTTTGATCCATGAATTGAGCGTGCATCAGATTGAGCTTGAGATGCAAAATGAGTCTCTGCGAAAAATTCAGGAGAGTCTTGAACTGGAACAAAGGCGTTATTTTGACCTCTACGATTTGGCTCCTTTCGGATATATTACAATAAACGAAGCTGGATTTATTATTGAGTCGAACCTCATGGCTACCACACTCCTGAGCACTTCCAGGGATTCTTTGGTTAGCAGGCCATTATCCCTATTTATTCAACCAGAAGACTACCATATCTACTATCTAAATAAAGATAAACTCTTTAAGACGGGAGATCAGCAGGTATTTGAGCTGAGAACAGCAAAGAAGACTGATCAATCCCACCTGATAAGAATGACTGCTGTTCTTATGCGAGAACCTGGCGGAGTATCTGTGTGCCGAATTGCTATTTTTGACATTACACAGATACGGAAAGCCGAAGAAGATTTAAAGCTTAGCGAAGAAAAGCACAGAATGTTGTTTGAGACAATGATTCAGGGTGTGGTTTATCAGGATTCAGCAGGCAGGATAACTTCCGCAAACCCGTCAGCGGAAAGGATACTCGGACAGACTCTTCTACAGATGCAGGGGGCTACCAGCCAGGACCCAAGATGGCGTGCAATTAAAGAAGACGGCAGTTATTTTTCAGGAGATGAACATCCTTCATTAGAGGCGCTGCGAACAGGGAAAGAAGTTTTAGGAGTGGTGATGGGAGTTTTTAATGCAAAAAACGACGCATATACCTGGATTAGTATTAATGCCATACCGCAGTTTAAGTCTGGAAATAGAACACCATATCAGGTTTATACAACTTTTGAAGACATTACAGAACGCAGAAAAACAGAAACTGCGTTAAGGGACAGCCTGGAGAAATTTTCAAAGATTTTTCAGAATTCCCCCTATGCTATTACAATTACTCGTGCCGAAGATGGAATGTTAGTTGAAAGCAATGATGCTTTTAAATCGATAACAGGTTTTACCAGCCATGAGGCTGATTCATCTTCATCGATTAACCTGAAACTTTGGGTAAACATGGACAACAGGGCTTGGGTGATTTCTGAACTTAAAAAAGGCCGTGAAGTAAAAGATAAGGAATTTGAGTTTAGCAAAAAGAATGGAGAAATATTAATTGGATTGTTCTCTGCCCAAAATATTCATATTGATAATGAGCAGTTTATTCTTTCCAGCATCATCGACATCACGAGCCGTAAAAAGAATGAAGAGGAAATCCTCCATATGAGTTATCACGACAAGCTGACAGGGCTCTATAACAGACGGTTTGTGGAGGAAGAAATAAAACGCCTTGATACCGAGAGACAGCTTCCACTTAGTATTATTATGGGAGATCTAAACGGATTAAAAATAATCAATGACACTTTTGGGCATAATGAAGGTGACAGAATGCTTTTAGAGGCAACCGGGTTGTTAAAAAAAATATCCCGATCTGAGGATATTTTAGCCAGATGGGGTGGAGATGAATTTGTTATTCTTCTTCCTAAAACGTCAATTGCAGCTGCAGAGGATATTTTACTTAGAATAAAAAATGAGTGTGAAGACTTGACGGTACGAAATATACCATTAGGGCTTGCAATTGGAATTGCAACAAAAACAGAATTAAAGCAGAATGTAGAAGAAATTATTACAGAAGCTGAAGGTAATATGTATAAAAACAAACTTGTTGAAAAACAAAGCCATGCTGGTTCAATTATTTTTGCACTTGAGCGGACTCTCTTTGAAAAAAGCAATGAGACCATGGAGCATACTTTTAGATTAAAAAACTTTGCATTAAAACTCGGAAAATCTATAAAACTTCACGCTAGCGAGATGGATGAACTGTCACTCCTTGCCTCTCTCCATGATATTGGTAAAGTTGCCATATCTGAAGAAATACTATTAAAAGAAGGCAAACTTACAGAAAAAGAATGGGAAATTATCAAAAGACATCCCGAGACGGGATATAATATCGCCCAGGCTTCTCCTCAAATTATCCATATTGCCAGATTTATTCTTGCCTGTCACGAAAACTGGGACGGCAGCGGTTACCCTCGAGGGCTGGCAAGAAAAGAAATTCCTCTTCTGTCACGGATTGTCGCTATTGCTGATGCATATGACGTTATGACCAGCGAGAGATCATATAAAACTGCAATGAATAAAGACGATGCTATTAAAGAACTTACGAGGTGCTCAGGAAGCCAGTTTGATCCGGTACTGGTTGAGAAATTTATAGAAGTACTTTTAGGCTAACACCAAATCTGCAAACCAAAAGTTATAAAAATCCTGTTAATTATGGTAGCACATAGGGGAGTCGAACCCCTGTTTTAGCCTTGAGAGGGCTACGTCCTAGACCACTAGACGAATGCGCCGTTAAGTTTTACATTTTAATTTCTTTTACATCTTTTGTAAATACCAAAAAATCAAATGCTTTATACCAAAGTAAGAATGGCCTATCCCTGCCAAAGCAATAATATTCTACTATGGCATAACAAGATTAACCAGTCCATGCCATAGACCTTCTCTATGAATTGCTTACTTTTAGCCCATATACTTGTCTTTGTTTTTAATTTTAATATAAAAAAATATTTTAAAATAACTGTAATTAAGAAGACATGTTTTAACTTTTAGAATAATAAGATAAAATGATTTTATAGTTTTTATTGTTTAAGTAAATTTTCATAACGATTTAAAAACTACAGATGATATTTCATAATCAATCAATAATATTTTATAAAAAAAATTGGAAAAACAGGAAAACATAGAAAGTACAAGAGAAATAATTGAGGCATTGTCTAAAATAGGACATGCAATTACGTCAGATCTTTATCTTGAAGATATACTCAATCTTATTGTTACAGTGACAGCAGAAGTCATGCATTCCAAGATTTGCTCAATAATGCTCCTTGATGCAAAAAAGAATGAGCTCGTAATAAAAGCCACTCAAAGCATGAGCAAAGAATATATTAACAAGAATCCCTTGAAACTTGGAGAGGGTATCGCCGGCAAGGTTGCGCTGGAAAACAAATCGGCTGCAGTATATGACATTATAAAAAATGATGAATATAAGAGCAAGGATATTGCCAGGAAGGAAAGCCTGTCTTCAATGCTCTGCATCCCGCTGCATGTCAAGGGCAATGTAATAGGAGTATTAAATTTATACACATCAGAACCCCATAATTTCAGTGATTATGAAATCAATATTTTGTCTACTGTCGCAGATGCAGCTGCAATTGTAATTGAAAATTCCAAACTTATGATAGAAACAAATCTTATAAGAGAAGAGCTTGAGTCCAGAAAATCACTTGAAAGAGCAAAAGGTATTATTATGCGTGAACTAAATATAACAGAGGATGAAGCTTTTAAGAAAATTCAGAAGTTTTCTATGAATTCCAGAAAATCCATGAGGGAAGTTTCGGAAGCTATAATAATGTCCCATGATATGAAAAATATCTAAACTTCCTATATTTTAGGGGTTGCCTTCTTTCATATTTTTAGAAATGATTTATTTTGACAGAAAAATAAAAAACAATTATAGTAATTTGCGTTAACAGCGATTAATTTTAAAGCTGATTTTGATTTTATATAAATAATGAAGTAGTAATATATCTTCGGAAAATCAAAAAAACAGAATTAAATAGATATTTTTCCCAAATAAAGTAAAATGAAATCTAGTTAAATAATATTTTAAAAAATTAAATATATTATCTGAGAGGAAAACTAATGAATCAGGCTATAGGCTTAATTGAAACAAAAGGATTTGTTGCAGTTGTTGAGGCTGCCGATGCAATGCTTAAAGCAGCAAACGTAAAGCTGATAAAGTATCAGAGCATAGGCGGAGGATATGTTACCGTTATTGTTGAGGGAGATGTAGGCGCAGTCAAGGCTGCTGTTGATGCCGGATCTGCTGCGGCAAAAAGAGTTGGAGAAATATTCTCCGTACATGTTATCCCAAGACCTCATGAAGAGACTTCAAAATTACTATAGGAAATTTCTGGATTTTTATTTTTTTTAAAACAGCTGCAAAATGTTAAAGTTTGGCAGCTGTTTTTTTGTATATATAAAATATAAAAGTAAAATATAAATTGACTTTTATTAAAAAATTGATAAAATTTTGCTCACTAAAAATTAAATATATTTATATGCAGTGCTGTATATAAAAAAAGGTAAAGATGCCTTCTTGGAACAATAATGTTCTAAGAAGGTTTTTGTTTTTTTATAGTTTTTTGCACCGTAATCCAAATTTGGATTTTAATATTTTTTTAAAAAAAGAACATCGCTAAGCAATTTTAAATATTATGGATTATAAAGATTACACTGAAAATTTAAATAATGAATTTGAAAGTATTGGCCGGGAGAATATTTTTAAAAATCCCAGAGAAAAATTTGTCTCTGATTACAGAGTTCCTTCGGGATGCGCAGTATTTGGAATAATTAATGAAAATGGAGGCCTCTTTGACGGAGGCATGGTAATTGACGGTATTGAAATGATGCATGACCGCTCAAATGGGCTAGGCGGAGGTTTTGCAGCTTATGGTATTTATCCTGAATATAAAGATAATTATGCTTTTCATATTTTTTATAACGACAGTCTTGCAAGGAAAGAATCTGAAAATCTATTGCAAAAAGCATTCAAAATATTATATGGCGACGAAATTCCAACCGCAAAGGTTGCTTCGGTTGCAAATCCTCCTATAATTGCCAGGTATTTTGTAAGTCCTAAAAATATCCTGAAGGGCACTGAAGGTATTGAAAAAGAAAGTAAAGTTTCAGCTGATGCAATAAACAGCGCACAGGAAGAGTTTGTGGCAAATTTTGTTTCAAATTTTAATGCAGACTCCTGTAATGCATTTATTGTGTCTTCAGGTAAAAACATGGGTATTTTTAAAGGTGTGGGGTATCCGGAAGACATAGGGGAATTTTACAAATTAACAGATTATAAAGCTTATATATGGACGTCTCACGGGAGATTTCCAACAAACAGTACGGGCTGGTGGGGCGGAGCACATCCTTTTGGTTTTTTAAACTGGTCAGTTGTTCACAATGGTGAAATTTCTTCTTACGGAACAAACAAAAGATTTGTAAGCGGTTTTGGTTATAAATGCTCATTTTCTACGGATACGGAAGTACTGACATATTTGTTTGATTTACTGGTTAGAAAACATGGGATAGAC
>CAYNMO010000016.1:11570-20416 GCA_964398155.1 uncultured Actinomycetota bacterium
CTGTCTGCACCTTTGTGGAAAGATATCGAAACTCTTCCGGAAGAAATTAAAGAATTCCTGACAGATCTTAGAATCATTTACGCAAAGGCTCTTGTAAACGGACCCTTTAGCATAATTGTCGGAAATAATAATTTTATATATGCGCTAAATGACAGAATAAAACTCAGGCCTCTCGTCGCAGCCAAAAAAGGGGAGCTTACGTTTGTTTCTAGCGAGGAATCAGCGATAAGAAAAGTATGCAGTAATCCAGATACAATATGGAGTCCCAGGGGCGGCGAACCCGTTATTGTTTATATTAAAGGGAAGGAGCCCATGCTGCATGTTTCAGGTAAAATCAATTCAGATAATTTTATTGAAAGAATGAGCGGTTACGGAAATAGTTTTGCGGGAATTTTAAAATAATTTTGGGAGAAAAACAAAGTGGTTCTTAAATTAAACCAGTCAGAATTTGAAGTAGACAGAGATAAAAGCAAATGCATATCCTGCCAGGTATGTGTAAGGCAGTGCTCCAATGATGTCCACGAATATGATGAAGACGATGGAAATATCCTGAGTGAGAATTCAAAATGCGTCGGATGCCACAGATGTGAAACGCTTTGTCCAACCGGCTCAATTAAAATAAAGCAAAGGGAATCTGAATTCAAAAGAAATGCAAACTGGACTCCGGAGCATTTAAAGAATATATACAAGCAGGCTCAGACAGGCGGAGTTGTTTTAACCGGTATGGGCTGTGACAAACCTTATCCTGTTTATTGGGACCATATACTTTTTAATGCTTCACAGGTAACCAATCCTTCTATTGATCCATTAAGAGAACCTATGGAAATCAGAACTTTTATTGGCAGAAAACCGGACAAACTGACGATGTCATCTTTCACAGAGCCCGGCAGCAATAAAGTTTTTTATAAGAGCAACCTGAGTCCTCAGCTTAAATTAAGTGTACCTATCCTTTTTTCCGCAATGTCTTACGGATCAATCAGCTTAAATGCCGTAAAATCTTTGGCCATGGCAGCTTCAGAATTTGGAACATTCTATAATACCGGCGAAGGCGGACTCCACAGAGACTTAAAAGCTTATACTGCAAATACTATTGTACAGGTTGCATCCGGAAGATTCGGAGTAGACAAAGAATATTTAAACAGCGGGGCAGCTGTAGAAATCAAAATAGGGCAGGGAGCCAAACCTGGAATTGGTGGTCATCTTCCCGGAGAGAAAGTAAATTACGATGTTTCAAATACGAGAATGATACCTGAGGGCTCCGATGCTATCTCGCCAGCCCCGCATCATGATATTTATTCGATTGAGGATTTATCTCAGCTTATTTATGCATTAAAAGAAGCAACGGAGTATAAAAAACCTGTTGGGGTTAAAGTTTCAGCAGTTCACAATGTTGCGCCCATTGCGAGTGGTATTGTAAGAGCCGGGGCTGATTTCATATCAATTGACGGCTTCAGGGGAGGCACAGGAGCGGCTCCACAGGTAATAAGAGATAATGTTGGTATTCCAATTGAACTTGCTCTTGCTGCGGTGGATATGAGGCTTAGAGAAGAAGGAATAAGGCATAAGGTATCCATTATTGTCGCCGGAAGCATCAGGTCAAGTGCCGATGTTATAAAGGCAATAGCACTTGGTGCAGATGCTGTTTATATCGGGACTGCAGCTCTGGTTGCTCTCGGATGCCATGTATGCCAGAAATGCTATACAAGCAAGTGCAACTGGGGTATTGCCACACAGGATCCATATCTGACAAAAAGACTTAATCCCGAAATAGGAACGAGAAAACTTTTAAATCTGCTTACTGCCTGGTCTCATGAAATAAAGGAAATGCTTGGAGGAGCCGGTATTAACGCAATCGAAAGCCTTAGGGGAAACAGAGAGCATCTAAGAGGTCTTGGCTTAAACGAAAAAGAGCTGTCTATTCTTGGCATTAAACATGCAGGAGAGGCCTGGTAAAATGAAAAAAATATTTATAAAAGAAGAATATTGTATAGGATGCCGGCTTTGTGAAATATACTGCCAGGTAAAGCATTCAAAAAGTAAAAAGATTCTGAAAGCCTTTAAAGATGAAACAGATATGCTTTCGAGGGTTATGGTTGAAGAAATAGGGCATAATTCATTTGCAATTCAATGCAGACATTGTGAAGATGCGCCATGTGTTGAAGCCTGCATATCCGGGGCCATGCTAAAAAATAAAAACTCCGGAATTGTAACCTGCAGTGAAGATAAATGCGTGGGATGCTGGATGTGTATTATGGCCTGTCCATATGGAGTAATCAGGCGTGATTTGTCGAGCAGGAAAGTGGCTTCAAAATGTGATTTATGCGGAGATGAAGAATATCCTGTCTGTGTAAGGAATTGCCCAAATGAGGCATTGCAGTTTAAGGACATATGATAAAAAGAAAACAAATTTAATTGCAGATAAATCAGATGTCATTAAACGGTTTTGGTTTTGAATTGAGACAATAATGTTTTATTGGTTAAGGATAAATGGTAATAAAAAAAAGTTTAATAATCGTAATATTTTGAAACTATTGTCCTGACTGCTCTATAAGTTGTCACAATAACGCTTTGAAGATTAAGAATATCTTATAAAAAAGAAAAACAGGTTAGTAATAATTTAATTAGAAACTGTTAAACGGAATGATGAAAAATACAATAAATAAAGTACAAAAAAATATTAAAACGGCGGATTATATGATAATAGGCAATTCCGCTGCCGGACTTGCGGCAGTGTCTTCAATAAGATTGGCTGACAGGGAAGGTTCTATAATTGTTTTGACTAATGAACTTTTCAATAATTATTCAAAACCACTTATTACTTATTATTTGTCAGGAAAAGTCGGGCTTGATAATATTTATTTCAAGAGCGAAGAATTTTACAGCGATAACAGTGTTTTACTTAAAACGGAAGCAAATATTGTTAAAATTGATTTTGAATTAAAGCAGGTAATTTCTGATAAAGGAATTTGCTATAAATATAAAAAACTCCTTATTGCAAATGGCGGCACTCCCATAATACCAAAAATAAAAGTTTATGATTGCAGTGAGGCAATAAAAACATCAGATAATCTAAAAGTTAAATCAGATGAGGAGAAAAAATATCCGGAATTACTTGACAGGAATAATTACAAAGATATTTCTGGAATTTTTACTTTTACAAACCTTGATGATGCAATTAAGGTTCAGGCTCATATTGTTAAGAATAAAATAAAAGAAGCAGTTATATTAGGTGGTGGGCTTATTGGCTTAAAGTCTGCAGAGGCCCTGCTTGAGATTGGGATAAAGGTTCAAATAATAGAATTGTCTGACCGCATACTTTCTGCAACTTTTGACAAACAGGCTTCGATTATTATCGAAAAAGAGCTTGAAAGCAAGGGCAGCAGAATTTATACAGGGAACACAATAAGTAAAATAATTATAAAAGATGGCGCTTTAAATGGAATAGAGTTAAAAGATGGTGAAAAAATTGCCTCCAGACTCCTGATTATTGCGGTAGGTGTCGTTCCGGATTTAAGTATTATAAAAAATTCCGAAATGGGAAAAGAAAAAATCAGCTTCAATAAAGGAATTATTACTGATGAACATATGGAAACAGGGATTAAAGATGTTTTCGCTGCCGGAGATATTGTTGAATCTTACGATTTTATAACAGGCAGCAGGTCAAACTTTGCAATCTGGCCGCTTGCTGTCAGGCAGGGTGAAATTGCAGGGTCAAATATGGCCGGTTTAAATAAAACATACGACGGAAGTTATTTCATGAATTCCATTGAGATTTTAAAGATACCTACAATTTCAATGGGGATCACAAATCCATCAGAGGACATGCAGGGCAATATTGAAATCATTAAAGATTTTAAACCTGAAAAGAAGTATTACAAAAAAATTGTGATGCTTGACAGTAAAATAATCGGGATCATTCTTGAGGGTAATATAGACAGGGCTGGAATTTATGGAGGGCTTATTAAAAACAGAGTTGACGTCTCCGTAATAAGAGAAAATCTTGTCAGAGAGGATTTTGGAATAATTCAGCTTCCAAATGATTATAAAAAACACCTGGTTACAGGTGAGGGTATTGAAGTTTAATTAACTGGTTCCTGGTTAATAATTATCTAAAATGGTCTAATTTAGAATATTACATGCTTAGTTTAAATAATAAATTCACTAAAAACAGAGTTAACTGCCAGCAATTAATTAGTTTCTGGTGAACAATCAGGTAAAATGGTCTAATCGGTAAAATTTTAAGCTTGGCCGAAGTTAATGTTTTGTAAAAACTGAGTTATGAACCAGGAACTAATTAGATTGTCTGAACCAGCATGGTTCATAAAAAAATAGGTAGATATACTATATTGTCAATTTTACAAAGCCGTCCGGCATCAGGCTGTATAATTAAGGATGATAATGAAATTAGAAAATAATTTAACTGAAAACAATATAAATAATAATGTTTTATTAAAAGAAGGACGGATAAAATTTACCGGCAAAAAGTGCATTGTGGATGCACTGGATATTGATTATAAAACATTAAACTATTCAATAAGAAGCATTATAAGTGAAATAAATTGCTCCCAAAATAATGATTCAATAAAAAAAATTACTACAATAGAGCTAAATAATGTACTTGGCCAGAGATATATTGGAGACGGAATCCAAAATAAAATAAATATTGTTATAAACGGAACTCCCGGAAATGATCTGGCGGCGTTTATGGACGGACCCGAAGTTGAGGTTTTTGGAAATGTTCAGGATGGGACCGGCAATACTATGAATTCAGGAAAAATAATAATACATGGCAGTGCCGGTGATATTCTTGGTTATTCCATGCGGGGTGGAGAAATATATGTCAGGCAGGATGTGGGATATAGAAGCGGCATTCACATGAAATCCTTTCTTGATAAATTTCCGGTTATTATAATTGGCGGAAAAGCGGGGCATTTTTTGGGAGAATACATGGCGGGAGGAATAATAATAGTGTTGGGCTTAAACTGCCAGGTAAGTCAGATGAAAAATTTTTATCTCTTTGATGACGATGAGATAGTCGGAGACTATGTTGGAACAGGAATGCATGGCGGAAAAATATTTGTCAGAGGCCATATTGATGATAACAAGCTGGGAAAAGAAATTATTAAATCCAAAACAAGCAGGGAAGACGAAGATATTATTAATAGCTATATCGGAAATTATTTTAAATATTTCGGCTCAGCGGATGAAGAAACTGTCAGATTATCAGATTTTATAAAATTAACCCCGTTTTCCAGGAGACCATATGGAAAACTTTATGCATACTGATTTCATACAAAAAACTTCAGTAATAAAAATCACCAATTTGTTTCTGGTAAATAATTAGCTCTAATGGTCTGCCTCAGGAAGAGACTGATTAATTTTAGGTGAGAACAACCATTATCCCAGCTCATAAGAACGATTCTATCTAATACATAGGAGTCTTGTCTGCGCCAAAGGAAATACACCGTAAAAATATATAATCTGCTTAAAATAAAGGTTGCAGTGACCAAAAAAAATAGTAATTTTTTTGTTTTAATTCTTGGACTATGGATATAAGACGAAAGTTGAACTAAAAACAGGGCAATACATTGCTGACTAATTATTTTATATAATGTTTTTAAAATATGCTATTATGTATAAAAAATAATTTGATTATTTAATTTTTTTTATTATTTAATAAAAAAACTATAATATAAGGCATAGTGAAAAAATGGATGATACAAATTTAAAATCAGGACTGACAGGTCAGGCTGTTGCAACTGTTACAGATGAAAATACTGCTTTAAAATTTGGGAGCGGCACAGTAACCGTATTTGCAACTCCCGCCATGGTTGGTCTGATGGAAAAGGCTGCAATAAATTCAGTGGACAGTATTCTTCCTCCGGGTTTTGCCACAGTGGGAACCCATCTGGATATAACTCATCTTGCTGCAACACCATTGAGCATGATAGTAACTGCAAAAGCCGAGCTCATTGAAGCTGATGGGAAAAAACTTGTGTTTAAAGTAGAAGCCTTTGATGAAGTTGAAAAAATAGGCGAAGGTCTGCATACAAGATATATAATTCAGCTTGAAAAGTTTCTGGACAGAACAAACAAAAAATTAGAAGTTTTAAAAAATAAATAAATTCGAGAGTTATTTACATAAAAATAATCAAATATTGTGGAAATATTTTTTTTTACTCCTATAATAAGTAATATATTCATAATATATTATATATAAAATGGACTTATTTTTATTATATCAGTATGTAATATTGATAATACTCTCTGCCTTGCTGATTAATTTTGCATTCAATCAGTACCTTTATAAAGATATATCCAAATTCAGATTATCGGATAAAATAAAAAGTGACCCACCGCTCGTTTCAATATTGATACCTGCAAGAAATGAGGAAATAAATATTGAAAAATGTATTAAAAGTTTCATAAAGCAGGATTATCCAAATTTGGAAATAATAGTTTTGGATGATAATTCAACTGATAATACGCACGCTATTGTCAAAAAAATAGCCGAGAAAAATAAAAATATAAAAATATTTAGTGGGAAGCCTCTGCCTCAGGGCTGGCTGGGAAAAAATTTTGCATGTTATCAGCTTTCAAGATATGCAAAAGGGGATTTCTTTTTTTTCACTGACGCAGACACCCATCATTCGCAAAGCTCGGTTTCAAGTTCAATTGCTGCATTGCTTGAGGGTAACCTTGACGCATTATGTCCTTTCCCAAGAGAGATAATGGTTACCATTCATGAAAGAATGGTAATACCTTTTATGAATTTTGTAATATTGCTTTTTATGCCACTGGCACTTATAAGAAAATCAAAAAATCCTTTGTTCTGCACCGGAGTTGGCCAATGCCTTTTATTTAGAAGAGAAGTTTATTTCGGGATGGGCGGTCATGCTGCCATTAAGGGTAAAATCCTGGAAGATGTTCACATAACTAAAAAAACAAAGGAAATGGGATACAGCTATATGATTTTTGACGGCAGAAAAATAATTTCCTGCAGAATGTATAAAAATTTCAGGCAGGTTTTTATAGGGTATTCAAGGATTTTATTTTCTGCATTTGATTATAATGTTTTTATGATTGCTTTTGCGGTAACATTTTTTATACTTCTTTTTTTACTGCCATATCTTTTTCTCCCCGCAGGCCTTATTTTATATCACTGGCCCCGGGAAATACTTTTGCCTTTAGTAATTCAGATAGGCATAGTTTCTTTAATACGAACAGTTAATGCCCTGAGATTTAAAGAAAAACTGCTTGATATTTTTCTTTCCCCTCTCTCAATGGTTTATATTGCTTTCATATCTTTTAACTCAGTTGTTCAAAGCAAGCTTGGCAGTGGCATATCCTGGAAAGGAAGAATATACCATGCTGAAAGCAAGTCAGACAATCTGGATGTAGCAGAAGAAGAAAATGATGATTTGAAAATCAGGAATTCCTGACTAACTTCCTGATAAATATTATTTAAAAAAAGACAGTGCCGTTTATTTTTTGCAAACAGCACTGTCTTAAAAAAATTATTTTAAAACTTAAATTAAATTTTAAATAATTATTTATTAGATTTAATTTTAAAAACTTTTGTCCCGCATGCAGAACATGTCCCAGTAACTGCAGGTCTTCCGTTTTTCATTGTAACTTCCTGAGGATCTTTAATCTCAGTCTTAGCTTTACACTTAACACAATATGCGTCCACTACAACACCTCCAATTTTTTTTTAATAATTATTTCTATTTGGTTCTGAAATATTAGCTTACTGATGTTTTAACTTATAAAAGTATTTACTTATAAAAATTTACTGTAAAATCTATTTATAAAACGGAACATAGATTTTATACTTAACAATGATAAATAAATGAGATGAATAATACAAGCATTTTTATAAAAAAATTTTTTGCAGTAAAATTATAAATAATTAAAGTATTAAAAAATTATAATTAATAATTTCTGATTAAAAAAAATATGGATTTAAAAAAAATAGAGGGTCTTTTAAGTGGTGAGCCGGCGTTTAGAATAAGGCAGATTGAGCGTTCAATATATAAAGACTTTAATGATAACTGGAATAATTTTACAGGCCTTCCATTAATATTAAGAGAAGTGCTGAAAAAGGAAATTGATCTTACTATTGATGGTATCATACAGAAGTCCAATAATTCTGGTTCATTAAAAGCGTTAATCAGGCTTGAAGACGGCACCGTAGTTGAAACGGTACTGATGAGCCACATAGACAACAGAAATACAGTATGTGTTTCTTCGCAGGCTGGCTGCGCAGCCGGATGCAAATTCTGCAAAACAGGGGAAATGGGATTTAAAAGAAATCTTAAACCAGAAGAAATAATTGCTCAGGTTTTATTTTTTTCAAGATATCTGAAAACAAGTGGCAAAAGAATAACCAATGTGGTCTTTATGGGGATGGGCGAGCCATTCTTAAATTATGATAATTTTTTAAGTTCCGTAAAAATATTAAATGATGAAAATAAATTTAATATCGGCCAGAGAAAAATTTCTGTTTCTACCTGTGGCATTACTGAGAAGATAAGGATGCTTGCTGACGAGAATATCCAGATAAATCTAGCCGTTTCTTTAAATGCTCCAAACGATAAAATTAGAATGGAAATTATGCCCATTGCCCAAAAATATCCAATGAATGAATTATTGTCTTCTGTGAGGTATTATATTGAAAAAACTAACAGAAGAGTAATGCTGGAGTATGTACTTTTAAGGGGTATAAACGATACGGCCCAAAATGCAGAAGCCCTTGTAAATAAAATAAGAGGTCTCTTGTGTTTTGTAAATCTTATACCGTTTAATGGTGAAGATAACAGAAAAAGGCCCCTTGAATCAAGCAT
>CAYNMO010000017.1:0-3915 GCA_964398155.1 uncultured Actinomycetota bacterium
GTGATGCTTTACTGTCTATGAAGTTTTGATATTTTTTTGATTGGTACTTAAATCTTTTAATTAGTATTTAAATATTTTTGATTAGTGCTTAAGTTTATTTATCGATATTTAAATTTATTTTGTCTGCTTTTAAATATCAATAATTATTAAACTGTTTTTGTGAATTTTCTTAATGTGTTTTGAATATAATGATTCCAGAACTTCAAAAGCTCTGAACAATGATCCCGTAAGGAGCCTGGCATTATATAATTTTAAAAATTTAATTAGCTTAGTTAGTATTATGTTCTTATAATTTTTAATATACTATTTTACTTTCTTTTATTTGTCAATTAGAAATCGAATAAAATAGCTCGTCTTAATTAATCCGAGCGCTGCGACTATGGGATACAAAATACCGCCAGCCTGATTTGCCTAATTTTAATATATATTATAATTAATTATTTAATTATAATATGCTCTGATATAATAATATATATAATTGTTATGGCAAGCACTTTTTTATATTAATTTTGCTGTCAGCAGACTTTAAGGCTGCTGTAAGCAAAACAACAGCTAAACACTTCCGTTACATAAAACAAAAAATCATGCTGCCTTTAGCACTAATAATAAGTGGAAATATACTTATTATTCTGTGCAATATGTACATTTATATAAAACAAATTTTTATAATATTGACAAATAAAAACAAGTAAAGCAATATAAAAGAAACTATAAATAAAAAACAATAAAAAATAACCAATTAAACTTACAAAATAAGTTATGATAATTAAATAAAAATAATTTTAGTAACTTTTAATAATAAAAATATATACTCTCTTTAGATTAATAAATAATATTTACGAAAATATTAAAATAGTATTTACGGGTTTTTATTGATATGTTCCAGGAAGAAAGAGTAAAAAAAATTTCAGATTTCATCAACAATGAGACTCGAGCCAGTGTTGCCGAGCTCAGTGAGAAGTTTGGTGTTTCAAAGGTAACCATCAGAAGAGATCTGGACATCCTTGCCGGGGAAAAATTAATAGTCAAAACACATGGCGGTGCAATACCCATGGAAGAAAAATTATCATATGAAATACCTTATAGAACCAAATCATCGCTAAATAAAGCCCAAAAACAAAAAATAGGGCGCGAAGCAGCAAGCCTGATAAAAGATAATGATATTATAATTATTGATTCAGGCTCAACAACTTTGGAAATCGCAAAAAGAATCACCCAAAAAAATGTAACTGTAGTTACTAATGATATAAACATCGCAATGGAAATTGCAATTAATCCAAATATAGAGCTGATTGTAATGGGTGGAACCTTAATTAAGGGTGTGTTTACCCTGATTGGCGACAGCACTTTCGAATCTTTTAAAAAAATATATGTCAATAAAACTCTTATGGGTTGTGACGCCCTGGATTTGGAATTTGGGATTTCAAACCGGCAGTTAAGTGAGTGTAAAATCAAGCTTGCCATGATAGATGCTGCAATAGAAGTCATTATGGTCTGCGATAGAAGTAAATTCAATAAAAGAGTTTCTTTTCATCTTTGTGATGTCTCAAAAATAAACAAGCTTGTAACTGACAGTATTGATGACAAGTATTCACATGCCTTAAGCGAAAAGAAAATAGAAGTTCTTATAGCTAATTAGTTACCGGTAATTGGGTCAGCTTTTTGTAATTTATTTATTTTAATTAAGCTTAAAAATATACCTGATTAGATTATTTTAACCAGATGCCTGTCAGAAACCAATATAAATCTTTGCGAATAATTTAGTTTTTAGCTAATTATTTTTTAAATTAAGCCTGTAATTTTGCAGATTAAACCATTACAGCTAATTGCTCATCAGAAACTAATTAAATATACCGGGCACAAGCTTTATTAAGATGACTGCTTTATACGGTGGCTGGCATTAATTATTCTTTGAAAATTATGCCAGAAATACTAATTTTCCTGGTAAGACAGACAGCCATTTTAAGTATTTAAATCCACTTAGACGGCTGTCAAATAGATGGTTTTAATAATTTACATAAAGCATAGTGACAGTAAAGTTTAAAAAAGCTATAAGTAAAATTTTATAAAAATCATAAAGCTGGAGTTTAAGATGACATGGCTAAAAGATGTAATAGGAACTGAAAAGGCAATAATTGCAATGTGCCACTTGATGGCCCTTCCGGGGGACCCTTATTATGACAAAGAAAAGGGAATGGATTTTGTTATTGAAATGGCAATAAAAGATTTAAATTCACTTCAGGATGGCGGGGTGGACGCATTGATGTTTTCAAATGAATTCAGCATGCCATATCTTACAGACGTAAGAGTGGAAACAGTAGCAGCGATGGCAAGAATAATCGGAGAGATAAAACATTATATAAAGATTCCTTTTGGGGTTAATGTTTTATGGGATGCAAAAAAGAGTCTTGATCTGGCTATAGCTACCGATGCGCAGTTTGTCAGAGAAATATTTTCAGGTGTTTATGCTAGCGACTTTGGTTTGTGGAATACCAATGCAGGTGAAAGTGTGCGGCACCAGCACCAGATTGGCGCCGAAAAAATCCGGCTGATTTACAATATAGTTCCTGAGGCTTCGGGTTATATTGCAAACAGAGAAGTAAGTGAAATAGCCAAATCCACTGTTTTTAATTGCCGTCCCGATGCCATATGCGTGTCAGGCAGTATTGCCGGAGCTGAAACAAAAATAGAGACACTAAAAGCCGTTAAAGATGTTTTGCCGGATACTGTTGTATTAAGCAATACGGGTGTAAATTTAAAGAATTATGCCAATAATCTTGCGGTTGCGGATGGGGCTATAGTGGGAACAACTTTTAAATATGATGGTGTTTTTATAAATCATGTTGATAAAATAAGAGTAAAAGAATTTATGGATAAAGTAAAAGATTACAGAGCTTCATAAAAAATATTTTTATGAAGGTACCGGTGCGTCATGCTGGACTTAAAGAAAATATTGGAAGAAGTGATTTTGATAGCTGCATCGTCATAGTACGAAGCAAAAATGACCGATTATATTTTTGAAACACTAAAAGATATTGCGGATGATGTAGAAGTTGGCAACATAGGAAATCTGATTGCAGAAATTAAGGGGAAAAATATAAATTCTCCCAGAATTATGATATCTGTACATATGGATCAGTTAGGCCTGATAGTCAGAAGAATTGATGACAATGGCTATATCCAGTTTGAACGGCTTGGAGGTATTCCGGAAAATAATTGGTAAAATATCAAAACTTATGAACATTTTAAGTTAATTTAAGCAAATAATTCATTAAAAACTGTGCTGTTTACCAGAAACAAAATAAGAATCCTATGAAAAGAGTTTTTGTTAAAATGGAAATTTATCTGGTTAACTAAATAAAAAGGTTGGGATAAGTGAAAAATATTAATAAAAATTTTCAGCAAGTCGATTCCTATCTTGACAAGAATGAAGAAAAAAGTATTGAGCTGCTAAAAAAACTTGTTTCATTTGACAGCCGCATTGAAGATGCAGGTGCAGGTGGAAGAGAAAGCAAAATACAAAAATTTATAGCTGAAAAACTAAACTTTCTTAATGCAGATATTGTGGATGTTTTTGAACCCGATAACAGTAAAATAAAAGATCTGCCAGGATACAACCCAAATCATAATTATAGCAATCGTCCAAATGTGGTTGCTGTATTTAAGGGTATAAAAAATAACAAAAATATTGTCGGCAATTCTATTCTTCTTAATGGGCATGCTGACATAGTTGAACCAGGTAACCTCGCAGAATGGTCAAGGGATCCCTTTAAGGGAGAAATTTGCAATAATATTATGTATGGGCGTGGAACTGCTGACATGAAGGGTGGCCTTGCAGCTGCTATTCTTGCTGTTGAAGCAATAAAAGCTGTGGGAATTGACCTTGCCAATGATGTCATCCTTGAATCAGTAATT
>CAYNMO010000017.1:3925-6031 GCA_964398155.1 uncultured Actinomycetota bacterium
AAGGCGGAGGAAACGGAACTCTGGCCTGTGTTGAGAGAGGCTATAGAGCCGATGCCGCTTTAATAATGGAACCTACCAGCCTTGAAGTCAATTCTGCTAATCGTGGTGCCTTTCTGGCTGAATTAACAGTTCAGGGTCTGCCGGCACATGCTGCTTTAAAAGGATGTGGCGTAAATGCTATAGAAAAAACCATAAAACTTATTAACGCATTAGCAGAACTTGAGAAATGCTGGCTCCTTACCAAACGCCATCCCCTATTGTCAAATCCTACAATTAATATCGGCCAGATTTTCGGTGGTACTGGTGCTTCCACTGTGGCCGGAGAATGTATTCTCAGATTTGATGTTGAGTTCTTTCCACGCGACTATAGAGAAGATGGCACTGAATATATTGTTAATAAAAACGATATAAAAAAAGAAGTTGAGGACTGTATTGCTTTTGCCTGTGCTGGAGACCCCTGGCTGGTAAAAAAACCTGCATTTGTAACCTGGTATCAGGATACACCTGCATTCCAGACTGATTCCAGCCACCCATTCGTTGAGGCCGCTTTGCTGGCTTGCGGCAAATATGTAAAACATGCAAAATTATCTGGTTTTCCTGCTGGATGTGATGGAGTACATCTTGCTCTTCTAGGGAAAATGCCTGTGGTAATACTTGGGCCAGGGAACGTAAAACATGCCCATACAATTAATGAATCTTTGGACATTAAACAGTATTTGTTATCAATAAAAATTATTGCAAACCTTATTTTGAACTGGGTTGGCGTTAATAAGTAAAAATAATTTATACTATGATCAATTATTAAATCAGCCACTTCTCTTTAAAAAACATTCAAGGTTAAGAAGTTAACTTAATTTTATCTTCTAAAGATATTTCTTAAATGATCAAATGATAATGCAACTATCATGAGTATTCCTCTGGCAACGTATTGCCAATAGCTTGGCATGTTCATTATTAACAAGCCATTTGTAAAACCCTGTAGAATGAAAATTCCAAGAATGGTGCCCGTCAAAGTCCCAACTCCACCAGTAAAAGCAATGCCACCCAGTATTGCTGCAGTTATGCCATCAAATTCAAGACCCAGACTGGCAGTTGGAAGACCGGCATTCATTCTTGAAGCCAGAAGTATACCTCCAAGCGCGCTAAGGGAGGAAAGGATTATATAAAGAGTAGTAGAAATGCCTTGGATATTTATTCCAGATAACCTTGCGGCTGTTGGGTTGTCTCCAACAAGATAAACATTACGACCAAAACGGGTATATTTTAAAACAATAAGGAAAAATAAGGTTACTATTATTAAAAACCATACGGGTATAGGTATTCCTAAAAATCGCCCTACGCCTAAGGCTAAAAGTGATTTGTTATATATTGGCTCGCTATTTCCCTTATTTACAGTATATGCAAGCCCTCTTACAGCAGAAGAAGTTGCAAGTGTCGCTATAAAGGGTTGAAATTTTAATTTATTTACCAGTGTTGCATTTACCAAACCTATCAACATTCCCATTGCAACTACTGCTACAACTGCTACAAAAGCATTTACCTTAAGCCTTAATAAAATTCCTACCATAATTCCGGAAAATGCTGAAATTGCGCCCGGTGAAAGATCGAAGTGTCCTGCTATAATAAGCATGGACTCCCCTATTGCCACCAGTCCCATTAGGGAACCTGCAATTAAAATATTTAAAAAATTGGTTGGGCGAAAAAAGTTAGGTATTAAAAAAGCAAAAGTAATAAGCATGATGAAAATTGTTATTATAATACCCGAACTTCCACTTGCTAAAAACTTGAACCATAAATTTTTAATTGAATTTGCATTTTTCATGCTCACCCTTTCTATTGATAACTTTAGCAAAATTTTTAGAATTTTTTAGAATTTTAAAGTACGGCATATTTAAGGAGCTTTTCTTCACTTGCGTCATGTCTTAAAACTTCACCAACTATTTTGCCGTTTTTAACAACTAAAATTCTATCACAAAGTCCTATTATTTCTGGCAGTTCAGAGGAAATAAAGATAACCCCAATCTTTTCTTTTGCAAGAGAGCAGATTATTTTATACATCTCAGATTTAGCTCCCACATCAATGCCCTTAGTGGGCTCATCAAGTAT
>CAYNMO010000017.1:6041-10195 GCA_964398155.1 uncultured Actinomycetota bacterium
TAAAATCTTTGGATTTGCTGCCAGCCATCTGGCAACTATAGTCTTTTGCTGATTGCCGCCACTTAAAAAAATAATTCTCTTGTTTATGTCTGGAGCCTGAATATTCATTTTCTCGAAATATTTTTGAACAATTTGCTTTTCTCTCGACCTGTTTATAATTCCAAACTTGGAAAGTTTGTTAAGTACTAGAATACTTATGTTGTCTCTTATTGAATGGTTTGGCATAATAGCCTGCAATTTTCTATCCTCAGGACACAGGCCTATTCCATGCTTAATTGCCTGAGCAGGATCACGTACAATAATTTTTTTCCCTTTAAAGAATATTTCGCCCTTAATGACCTTATCCACACCGAAAATAGCCTGCATTAATTCTGACCTTCCTGCACCAACCAGACCAAAAAATCCGAGAATTTCGCCTTCTTTTAAATCAAAGGAGGCATTTTTTATTTTCAGTGTATTGATATTACTTACGTTTAGGATAGTATCTCCAAACTCTGTATTTCTGTCCAAGCTGTTAAAGATATCCCCTAATTTCCGGCCTATCATCATTTTAACAAGTCCTTCTTCTGATGCATCGCCTATCTTTATCTTGTCTATAAATTTTCCATCTTTCAAAACTACAACATCATCACAAACCCTAAATATTTCTTTTATCCTGTGAGAAACATATAAAATAATCAATCCTTTTTCTCTTAATTTATTTATTATCTCAAATAGCTTCTCGGTTTCTTTATCTGTAAGGCTTGTCGTGGGTTCATCAAAAGCCACGACCTGAAGATTTCGGTTAATTGCTTTCATGATCTCTACAAGCTGCTGATGTGCTATTCTTAGATTTTTTACTTTATCTGTAGGTTTTATTGGAATATCGAAATCATTTATGATTTTTTGGGTCAGAACATTCAATTTCTTATAATTTACTAAACCGATAGCATTCACTGGTAAAGCTCCGGCAAAAACATTTTCTGCAACTGTTTGATTTTGGTAAAGTTGTCTTTCCTGATAAATAACACTTACGCCTGATCTAATAGCATCGTGGGGATTAGCAAAAATCATCTCTTTATTATCGATAAAAATTTTCCCTAAAGTAGCTTTGTAGTCACCATATAAAATCTTTAAAAGAGTTGATTTTCCTGCGCCATTTTCTCCTAAAAGGGAGATAACCTTTCCTTCTTCAGCAGAAAAACTTATATCATCAAGAGCCCTTACTCCCGGAAAATCCATATAAATATTTTTAAATTCCAGTGTTTTCATAGTTTTATTTATAAGTATCTAAACTGCTAAATAATATTTTTTGAAACTGTTAACACATAAAACTTAAACAATAATACTGCAATTATTGCAACATGGATAAGCAATATTCATAGACGATAAAATATTTTAACATATGCTATCATATCAGAATAATCAATACAATATCTATCATATTCCGGAAAATAATGCTCCATGTTTTTAACTTCTATTTTTCAAATCACTCTTCGTTGACAATATATTTCTAGAATATTATAATAATTGCTATCAAACAGATTATTAATTTGCTTGTCTGCCATATTAAAAAAACATTAGTTTGCTAAGGAAAGAGTAATACTGATGACAATGACTTCGCGAGAAAGATTCTGGGCAACTTGTCAATTTAAGGAACCTGACAGGGTCCCCATTCAATTAGTGGGCAATGCGTGTTCTATTGCAAATGACAGTGAAGGTATTAATGCTTATGGTTATGATGCGATATGCAGATCTATAGGAATTATTAATTACGAACCCCCTGTTGGTGATTTTGGTATTATGAATCTTCATGTAAAAATTCAGGAAAGATGTCACAACGATTTTAAATATATTAATATAGTTGGACCAAAAAGAATTCAATTAGCTGCTTATAAAATAAATCATGAAGAGAGACACCAGGTATGGGGTTTTTATACTTTCAAGCAAAATGGACTTACAGTGTTTTCTCAGAATATGATGCCATTCTTAAATAAAACTGCAATAAAAGATATAGAGGAGTATGAATTCTGGCCAAACCCTGATGATGCAGTTTATTATGAGGGTATTAAAGATTTTGCCATGAAACTTCATGATGATACCCAGTATATTATAGTAGGTGATACCGGTGTTGCTGCGGCGATTGATTTTGTTTACCAAAATCTGAGAGGTTTTTCGAATTGGCTGTCCGATCCATTTATTTTCCCTGATTTTTATATCGCTCTAAAAAACAAGATTACCGATATCAGTATTGAAATAAGTAAACGATTTTACAGGGAAATAGGGCCGTATATCGACATGGTTTCTTATTATGAAGATATGGGATCACAGGATGCTTCTTTTTTTAGTGATGATTATTACAGAAAATGGGTTATGCCATGGCAAAAAAAGTGGATTGATGCTATTAAGCCCCTGACAAAAGCCAAAAGATGGATTCACTCTTGTGGTTCTATCTATAATTTAATTCCTTCAATGCTGGAAGCCGGTTTTGAAATAATTAATCCAATTCAGCCACTTGCTAAAAATATGGAACCATGGAGGCTAAAAAAAGAATTTTACTCGAAGGCCGTTTTACATGGGGGCATAGATTTACAGCGACTATTAATACAAAACAGTGTCGATGAAGTAGTAAAAGGGATAAAAGAATTAATAAAGATTTTAGCTCCTGGTGGTGGGTGGATTGCAGCAGGAGCAAATAACATGCCTCGAGATATACCCCCGGAAAATATATTCGCAGCTTTTGATACCATATATAAATATGGGAAATATCCGATAAACATTTATTAGCAATTCCTTGTTTTGCTAATTGTAAAAAGAGATTGGTCGAAATTCACCTTTTTACCTGATTTTATCATATTTAATTTGATTGCTAATTTTCATATTTCATTAAGCTCTGAATCTTATGTTAATTACCTTATTTGCTTTTAATTCTCTATCTGAGTCACGGCGGTTAAAATATTGACAAATAAAAAAGACTAAAGTAACATAATTATTATAAATTCAGCAATACTCTTTTTTGTTTTCATTCAATAAAAATACATAAAAACAATAAAAAAAGGAGAAGAAATGAGGAAATATTTTATCATTTTTGCTGTGATACTTACCTTGGTTGCAGGTTTGCTTTTAGGCTGCAAAGCCCAGGTGCCCGCAGAAACCAAAGCTGTTGAAACTACAGCAGCTCAGGTCGAAACAACAGCAGCACAAGCTGCTACAACGGCAGCTCCCAAAAAAGCTGTAACCATCGGATATGTTTGTAAAATTCTTGATAATCCGTGGTTTCGTCCATTAACAGATAAAGCCGCAGAAATCATTAAAGGATATGGCGGAGAATTGTTAGCAGTAGATGCAAAGATGGATCCTGAACTTTATATCTCTTCTCTGGATAATTTAATTACTCAGGGTGTATCAGGAATGATGGTAACTCCTGTTGACCAGTCACTAAGCATTGTAACAATAGAAAAATGCAAAGCCGCAGGTATTCCTGTACTGGCAAATGATGATCCATTAATTGATAATGGTAAGAAACTTGCACCTTCTTTTGAATTGGATGGTTATAAATCAGGTTATATAGTAGGAGAATGGCTTGCAAAATATGTAACAGAAAATAAGCTCATAAAAGATCCTAAAACAGTAGGATTTGCAACAATAACATGTCTATCGGTTTCTAATTTTAAAGTAAGAACAGAAGGTTCTCTGGCAGGATGGAAAGCAGTTATAACTGATCTTCCTGACTCACAATATTTCACAAATGATACCGCGACATCTCTTACGGAAGAAGCTTATAATTCCATGACTGCTTTGATTACTGCAAATCCCAATATTAAAACATGGTTCGTAACCAGTGCAAATGATGAGTCTGAGGTAGGCGTAGTAAGAGCTTTGGAAGTAGCAGGACTTGATAAAACATCTTATCTTGCATCCCTAGGTGGGTATCTTGCTAAAGATGAGTGGAAAAAGGAATTTTCCAATATATACGGTGCTCTGTATATTAGTTCTGAAGAAAATGGAAGAATTGTTGGAAAAGATATAATGGAATGGGTTTTAAATAACAAAATACCTTATGAAGAATACAAAAAGGCAGGAGATGATTTCGGAACATATCCATTTGTAGGAGTAATGGTAACTCCGGAAAATTATAAAGAAATAATGGGAAAAGACGCACTATAGTCAGTGCA
>CAYNMO010000017.1:10205-20398 GCA_964398155.1 uncultured Actinomycetota bacterium
CAAACAGGTCATCATAAAAGTGGCCTGTTTGAATTTTTATTATCAGTCAGGAATTAAAACATTAAAAAAATAAAGACAGGCCTAAAATGGATTCACTGGAAAGATTTAAAAAAATTTGCAGTTTTGAACGTAAAAATGATGTCTTCTTTTATAGTATTGATTCCTGGAATGAAGCATATGATAGATGGGTTCTAGAAGGAATGCCCGTAAAAAATCTGAGCAATAAAAAAGAGCTCAATATGCATCTTCTTGGCATAAATGACAGAATAGAATGGCTTGCCGTAAATAGTGCTATTTATGGAGCAGGTAAAAATAATAATCCACCATGGATAGTATCCCTGGATCCCTTATTTGATCAAAATATAATCAGTGAGACAAGCTCACATGTTATACAGAGAGAATGTGATGGCACTATAGTTGAAAGAAAAAAAGGAAATATGCAGTCTATCCCCAGGTATATTGATTTTCCCGTAAAGGATAAAAAAAGCTGGGATAATTTTAAAACAAGGCTAGATCCCTTTTCAAAGGGCAGATGGCCCGAAAACTGGGATATCATGACAGATGACAAGATGCAGTTTCCATTATCGAAAGAGCTCGAAGGTAAACATTATAAGTACAGAGATTTTCCCTTGGCAATGATTCTTCTTTCGCTTTACGGGAATATTAGAAATTATATGGGCTTGGAAGGCGTAAGTTTTGCAATATATGAACAACCCAAACTTATCGAAGAAATGCTTGAATGGCAAACATATTTAGCTTATGAAGTTGCTAAAAAAGTAATTAGTGCAGGTATTGTCCCAAACATTGTCTATGTATGGGAAGATATGTGCTATAAAAACGGTTCCCTTATTTCACCAGAATTTGTTAAAAAGTTTATGGTTCCCAGGTATAAAAAAATTACAGAACTCCTGAGAAATGCAGGAGTAGATGTTATTCTTGTTGATTGTGATGGTAATATTGATGAGCTTCTTCCTTATTGGATAGAATCGGGAATCAATGCAACATGGCCGCTTGAATGTGCGTCAAATATGGATGCTAGAAAGGTGAGGATAAAATATGGAAAAGATATTATCCTTTTTGGAAATGTGGATAAAATGAAACTCGCCGGAAGTAAATCTGATATTGATGAAGAAGTTAATAAAGTAAAAGAATTAATTAAATATGGAGGATTTTTTGTAAGTGCTGACCATTTTATTCCTCCCGATGTTCCCTATGAGAATTTAAAATACTGGATAAACGAGACAAGAAAACTTACCGAATATCCTGAAACATACAGGTTGGTGCCATAAATTTATAATTAAGTTTTAATAATCTAAAAAATTATAAAAAGATTTTTCATAAGATATTAAAATAAAAGATTATTTTGCTTTGAGCTGATTTTCTGAAGTTCTTGATATTAGCAAACCTCCTAATCCTAAAATTTATCTTAGGATTAGGAGGAGGATTACATCCGATTATTTAAAGTCCTCTTAAAAATTAAAAATTGCTGCCTCTATTTTTTATGCCAATTCTTAAAATATCTTTTTTTAAGAATTGGCTAACTCTTAACATAAAATCAAATATGCCTCAATCCATCCAAAAATTAGGATTTCCTGAAACTCTTCATTGAATTTATGGCAACGGCACTGGCAAGTATAATTCCTTTGGCAATGAATTGTCCGTATGGACTTACGTTCATCAAATTAAGTCCATTGTTTATAACAACAAGAATGAAGGCGCCAATTATTGTACCGCCCATTGTTCCGATTCCACCAAAAATATTTGTTCCTCCCAAAACAGCTGCAGCTATTACATCCATCTCCACACCTTCACCACTCATTGGCTGGCCGGATGATATTCTTGAAGCTAATACAACACCAGCAAGAGAAGCGGTAATACCGGAGATCATATAAATTATCAAACGATATTTTTTGACAGAACGACCTGAAAGATATACGGCCTCTTCGTTCCCGCCTAATCCATAGACCATTCTGCCGAGCATCGTATATTTTAAAATTATATATCCAATTACATAAACACCTGCCATTATAATAATGGGAACAGGAATTGGTCCGACAAATCCACGCCCCGGTATCATAAACTTATTAATTAATGGTATCGCATAACCTCCCGTATAAACTAATGCCGCACCCTTATAAGCAATCAGAGTTGCCAGGGTAGCAATAATGGGCGGAATATGAAGGACGGTAATTAATGCACCATTGATTAAACCTAATGCTGCGCCTATTATCAAAACTAAAATAACGGCAAACCAGGGTGCCATGCCATTATTTTCCATAAAACCTGCGACCAGAACCACACTGAATGAAATCATTGAGCCAATGGAAAGATCTATCCCTCCACTGATAATAACTAATGTTACCCCTGCCCCGGCTATTCCAATTATGGAGACCTGCTTTAATAAATTTATAAAATTTGAAACTGTAAAAAAGTATTGATTTAAAATAGACAATACAATGGCTATAGCCAGCAATGCTATAAGTGCGCCTATTTCAGGAGTTAATTTAAAGTTATTTTTAAATTTAATGCCTGAGGTACTCGGGTTATCTCTATTCATAAAGCTTTCCTCCGGTAGCATATTTGGTTACTGTTTTTATATCGGTTCCTCGAGGTAAATCTTTAACAATGCTTCCATTAAAAAGCACAAGAATTCTGTCGCTAATTTGAATTACCTCAGTAAGTTCAGAAGAAACAAAAATTATTGACTTGCCTTTGGATACGAGATCATCAATAATATTAAAAACCTCTTCTTTTGCGCCTACATCTATCCCTCTTGTGGGCTCATCCAAAAGCATTATATCGCTGTCAATAAGAAGCCATTTCCCAAATACAATCTTTTGCTGATTTCCTCCACTTAGAGAACTGGCATTTTGAAAAATAGAATTAATTCTGATATTTAGTTTGGCAACTATACTTTTAACCATCTTTTTTTCTTTATTCATATTTAAAAAACCAAACTTATAGAAATTCTTAAGTCCGGCAAACGCAATATTATCTTTTACGCTCATACCTAAAACCAAACCCTGGTTCTTCCTGTCTTCCGGAACAAGGGCCAGTCCTGAATTTACTGCTTTCTCGGGAGTTCCCGGAACATACTTTTTATTGTGTATATAAATATCTCCACTTGATATACCCAGATTGCCAAAAAGTGCCTGAAGTAACTCAGTTCTCCCAGACCCCATTAAGCCGGCTACTCCCAGTATTTCCCCCCTGTGCAAACCAAATGAAATATTATTTAGTTTATTTTTAATGCTTAACTTTTCAACTCTAAGAACTTCTTCGCTGGTATCGCTTAATTGTTTTCTTTTTTCTCTTAAAAACAATGTGTCGGTTCCAAGAATCAGCTTGATAATGCCATCCTGATTAGTCTCACTACTATTAAGTGTGGTTATTTTGTGTCCATCTCTTAATATTGTAATTCTGTCGCTTATCTTAAAAATTTCCTCAAGCCGGTGGGAAATATATATTATAGATATATTATGTTCTGTAAGCGTTCGTATTACTTTAAAAAGTATGTTTGCTTCTTCAGGGGTAATACTTGCTGTAGGTTCATCAAGTATGAGCAAATCACAATTTCTAGATAATGCTTTTGCTATTTCAACCTGCTGCCTCTGCGCAACACTTAAACTCTTTACTTTCTGTTCGCTCTTTATGTGGGCGCCAAGTTTTTCCAAAACTTTGTCTGCTCTGGCAAACAAATCTTTCCAGTTTATAAAAAAATTCAGGGACTGTCTTCCAAAAAAAATATTCTCTGCGACAGTTAATTCAGGTATAAGTTTTAATTCCTGATATACCATACTCAGTCCGAGTTTCTGTGCAATATAAGGATTTTTTATACTAATCTTGTTTTTCTTAAGAAAAATATCTCCGCTATCCTGCTGCAAAGATCCGTTCAAAATATTCATCAAAGTGCTTTTCCCTGCACCATTTTCTCCAACCAGCGCATGCACCTCACCGTATCGAACATCCAGATCTACATTATCCAATGCAATGGTGCCACCAAATCTTTTTGATATCCCTTTCATTTCCAAAATCAGGCCATCTGTCATAAATTCCCCTTTAACCAGTTATTGGCATGTGCCCCAGTAGTGGAGCACATACCAACAGTAAATTAATAAGTCTTACCAGCTAAAGCCTTGTGCATTGTCTTTTGTAATTAGTTTTGGATCAATTTCAATGTTTTCAGGTACAGCTTTTTTAGCAAGATAATCTACATATGCCTGAACAGCCTGTTTACCTATATCAATTGGAAGCTGTGCAGCTGTAGCTGACATTGGAGCAAGCCCTGAAGCAAGAATCTGCACTACTTCTGGCATACCATCAATAGCACCAATGGCAACATTTCCTACTTTTCCTGCGTTCTGAAGAGCTGTAAGAGCACCTAAAAATGCGAAATCATTCATGCAAAGGAAGCCACTTAAATTTGGATTAGCCTGCAGCATGTTTTCTGCAACAGCAATTCCGTCTGCAATGGTATTTCCCATAATCTGATCAGCTACTATTTTAACATCAGGATTTTTAGCTACAACATCTTTAAATGCCTGAATTCTGTCAAGTACTGCTGTTACTGGAGGACCATTAATGATTGCAACATCTCCTTTTTTACCGATTTGTTCCATTACAAACTCTCCTGCCAATAAACCTGCGTTGTAATTCTGAGTAGCAACTACAGTAACAAAAACTCCGCCTTCAGGTCTCTGGTTTATTCCAAATACAGGAACTTTTGCCTTATTAGCAGCCTGAATAGCTGGTGCACTTGCAACTGCGTCTGATGCATCAATAAATAATACATCTATTCCCTGCTGTAGCAGATCTTCAACATTTGCAAGTTCTACAGCAACTTTATATTGCTGAGAAATAGCAACAACTGACTCTCCGCCTGCAGCAGTTACTGCATCAACGACGCCGTTTTGAAGTGCAAGATAGAAAACATTCATTGTTGGCAGAACAACCCCTGCTTTGAAAAGTGCTTTTGATTTGGCAGCATCTGTTCCGGCAGCTTTAGTGCAGGAAGTCCCAACCAATATCATTGAAACCAATACCAATGCAATTAAAGTAATGATTAATATTTTTTTCACTTTTTAAATCTCCTTTGATTAAAGTGCTTTTTTAAGATACATCTGTAATGTGTTTTACTGCATAACTATTATATAACCGTACAAAAATCTGTACTGTTCTAAACCTCCTTTCCATTTATTGTATTAAATTAACTGACACCTCCCCTCATAATTGATATTTTTTAAAATTTCTATTTAATAAAAAGTTTCTTTAGCTCAAACAAAATATTTAATCTAATTTTCTCTCTTCCTGAATTGCTTCAATGAGAGCAACTACATTCTGAATAGGGACATCCTTCATTATTTCCTGTGATGGGGCAATAATATATCCGCCGCCTTTTCCAAGAATCTCAATTACATTCCTTACGTGTTTTTTAACTTCTTTAGGCGTGCCAAAAGGCAGAACAGTCTGGGTGTCTATTCCTCCCATAAATATAATGTTTGCCCCGAAATTATCTTTTAAATTATTTAAATCCATGCAAGGCTGAACCGGTTCTAATATGTCCACTCCGGCATCTATTAAATGAGGTATAAAGGGCGTGATATTTCCGCAGCTGTGATACATAAGTTTTACTCCGGCATCCCTGTATACTTTAAAAAGTTTTTTATGATAAGGTAAGAGCATTTTAATATACATTTCCCTGGAGAAAAAACTGGATGTCTGAAAGGCAAGGTCGTCTCCATGATGGCAGACTTTAAACCCCATTTTAATCAGTTCATGAGCTACCTTAATCTTATACTGTGTTATTTTTTCATACATTTCTTCAGTAACATCCGGGTCAGTAGCAAGATACGCAAGATTTTCGCTGAATCCCAGCATCCCGTTTGTCCTCTCCCATATGCCAAAATAGCCTGATGGAATTGCAAGAACACTGTCTCTTATTAAGTCCCAGTCCTCTTTTAAAGCTTCAAAATTCCCCTTGGCAGCAGGATCAGGTGGGATAAACTCCTTTACGGCCTGCCTTGGTTCCATATCAAGCAAATCCAGATTAAAACCAGGTGGTAAAAAAGGCCGGGCTTTTTTATTTGCTTCTTTATTGCCCTGAAATGGAGAGTAGCAATAATAAAACCCTTCTTCTCCAATTTTTACACCCATTCCCCATACATCATAAACAATCTTATTTTCTTCATCTAACCCCACAATTCCTTCCGCCTGAAGCTCCCGCATTAAATCCAGGTCGTTTCTGAAAAAAAGAGGCTTGTCGTATTTTAAAAATATAAAATCAAGATGATTACCCAAATATTCATCCAGTGACTCGGCATTTTTTAGGCCCAAGCCTTCTGCGATCTCTGCATTTCTCGTTCTGTCAGCAAAAGTAATCTGGCTCGGAAGATAGTCCGTGGCTTCCCTGTTTATTGTCCTTATGATTCGTTCAATTTTGTTCATTTAGGCATTTTATCTATGGTTAATAAAAATAATGATTGATTTGGCAAAGCGTCACACCTGAATAAATTTTCTCACTTTATTGTCGTGTCACATCCTTTAAATCTGATGCCCGCAGTATTTACGCAGTATAATTCGGGTATAAAGACAAACAATTTTAGCATCTGAGCCAAAATTGGATTTGCTCCTTTATAAGAAAGCTGATGTTTGTTTATTGTGATTGAATTTTTTAAAATTTTTTTTAGTCAGCAAATATAGAAAAAATATTTATATTATTCGAAACTATATATTTTTATCTTCGGGGTGCGCTGTAGAAACATTTCTCCTTTGTTCTAATAAAGACATATAATTGAATTTGTGGTCTCTTTTTTTAAACTCACGAAAAAAATATTTAACGCTATAACCTTCTGCCTGGAGAACTTTGGTTATTCCGTAAACAAGTTACAAAAAGGATATTTGTATATGATATTCGAGCCAAAAGACTCTTTACCGAATTTGATTAAAATCTCTGCAATAATGCATATTATTTAAACTGAATATTTATATTATAGATAATAATATATTATTATCCGGAAATCAAGTAATCGTTTAATCTAATAATGCATCCCAAATATTTATACACATGAAACAGATAATAACGCAAAGCATACTTTTTTAGCGTGGGCGGTGATATTATTTATAATAATATATTATTATATGAAGTATCCTTTAGACCGTTGTATAATTTTAAATACTTTTTAAATAAATAAATTTGCCACATTGAAATTTGACGATGTTGTGACTGATTTGCAAGAAATGTTTTGTATTAGATATTGTTGACTGAAAACCATTAAAAACAGCAGCAGGTTTAATTCTTAAATTAGCGTTTATTGTTAATGAATTATCCTGCATTAAAAGCTGCAGATTAAGTATTGTTAAAGGCTAAGCACTAGAATTTTAAAACACCTTTTTTAAAATAATATCTGGGGGAGGTAAAATTAAGTGGATAATATTGAAATCAGGATTATTAACGAGATTGATAAAAGAAAAGATGAGTTAATTGATTATTTAAAAAAGTTAATCAGCTTTCCTTCCATAAATGAAGGAACTCCGGGAACAGGCGAGGAAACGGAATTACAGAACTTTCTCTATGATGACCTGACAAAAGCTGGTTTTGATAAAGTCAAAAAGATTTCATTAAATAATTCCGGTATAAGACCTAATGTTGTAGCAACCTTAAGAGGAATAAAAAATGATAATTCGATAATGTTTAATGCTCATGCTGATGTTGTTCCGGTGAAAAATGAAGAAGTTAAAAAATGGTTCAGCAATCCATATGAAGCTGTTATTAAGGATGACATGCTTTTTGGCAGGGGTGCCAGTGACTGCAAGGGCGGTCTTGCTTCAATGATATTTGCAGCAAAAATATTAAAAGATCTTAAAATAGAATTAAACAATGACTTGCATATTGTCTCTTCCGTTGGAGAAGAGTCACAGGAAGGTGAAACTATTGGTACTGCATTAGTAGCAGATAGCGGATATAAGCCAAAATTTGTAATCATAGGAGAACCTTCAAATTGTGAGCTGCATATCGAAAGCCCTGGTGTACTTTTTTTTGAATTAAAAATTTATGGAAAGGAAGCGCATCCCTGTGCAAGAAATCAAATTCTCTTTCCTCAAAGGTATGGACTCCCCTCCGGCTCAGAGGTTGGCGTAGATGCTATAGCCAAAGCAGTTCCATTTATACAGCTGATGCAAAATATTGAAACACAAAATTGCCACAGGTGGAAAACACCTACATTAAGCGGGGGAGGATATCCAATTCCCGCTGACAAACAAGGTCTGGGCTTTTTTACAATAACACCAACAAAAATGCAGGCAGGTGAATATATCGGTGCCGTATGCGGGCATGCCTCAATAATATTTGTTGTCTGGTATCCCAACTGGCTGACAGAAGATGAAGTTGCCGGCGAAATAAGAGAAAAAATTATGCATCTTGCAAAAACAGATGAATGGCTAATTAAAAATCCTCCTGAATTTATATATCCAACTTTGCAAAACTGGAGACCTTTTAAAACTTCAATTGATGATCCCGGAGTTAAATTACTTGGTAAAACATTAGAGGAGATTCAAGAGCAGCCATCAATTTACTCGGCCTTCAGAGCGGTATGTGATGGGACTTTCCTTCAGGACAGAGGAATTCCGAGTGTGGTTTTTGGTCCAGGGGGAATTGATATGTTTGTTCACGGACCAAATGAATTTGTTAAAATTGATGAACTTTTAAAATGCGCAAAGACATATGCACTTTTTGCATACAGATGGAAGGGATAGAATTTTTAACATTATTTTCTTGAAATAACTGTGTCGCACAGTTTAATCTAAGTCATATTTATAACATGTTATCAGAGCATAGGGATGCAAATTTATAGACCATATAATTATTTTAATGTCTATAAATAATATGATTCAGTTTCTTCAGGTGCCTGAATTGAAAGCACTATGGCAAGTATATCAATCTGCCGCACCTCAGAAAAGTACAAAATTGTGACTGATTTCTGGAAGTAGGCTAAAAATTATGCACCAGGAACTTGTTAGTTCCTGGTGCATAATTCATTTTTTACCACAACGTTCACTTGGCTAAGCTTAAATTTTTCCTGATCAGAATATTTTGGCCAATTATTAGTCTTAAACTAATAAAAATTAGTTTAAAAAAACCAGATCGCTCCATAATCAGGATAAGGAGAACAAGAATCTAGGGTTTATTAAACTCTTCTCAGTATCCTGTCCATGGTTGCAGATGTGTTAAAAACTATCTGATCTGAGTATAGTTTGTAAATGGGGCACATTTCGGCGTTTACCCATCCCTTATATCCGATTTTAATAAAAGCGTCTATTACCTTAACAAAATCCACATCACCGGCTAAAAGATCCACAAAACCGTTTATGGTTGGTGCCGTTCTTCGAAAGTCTTTAAAATGAACTTTTTTTATTCTGCTGCCAAGAATTTTAATCCAGTGTTCAGGATAGCCATACAACACCATATTGGCTACATCCAGAAATGCCCCTACCCAGGGAGAGCCAACTTCATCAATAAAGTTTCTCATTTCAAGTGGAGACAGTAAAAACTTATTCCATATATTTTCAATACCGATGTATACTTTTTTGCTTTCCGCATATGGTGCCAGTTCCTTAAAAGCTTTCATTGCTCTCTCGTAAGCAACGTCATAATCAATAATTTCCGACCCGACAAAGAAATCAATATTTTGTGCATCCGGGACAACCTCATCTTGCTTAAAATCAACACCAACAGCACCGGGGCAAGCCAGTATCGTGTCTGCACCCAGTAAATTTGCGATATCAAGTTGTTTTCTGATTAAATTTTTTGCTTTTTCTCTAATGTCTTCTCTGTCGCTTGTTACTGAGTACTCCCAGTAAAGACCTGATGCAATACTATTTATAACTATTCCTATTTCTTCGGCTGCTGACTTAAATTCAAGTACTTTTTCATCGCTGATATCAAGATTTAACTCCCCATTTTTTGAAAGAGCTAATTCTATACCTTCGAATCCTGCTTTTTTGGCAAGTTTCATACAGTCAGTTATGTTCATTCCGTTTGGAAATGACCATATATTTATACCCTTTTTTATTCCACAATCCATCATGATACCTCCGCGAAATCATTAATAAGATATAATATTTAATTACTTTTTAGAAATAGAAATACCCCTACATATTATCAACTTTTTGGTTATATAAAAAAAGACAAATCAAGT